>JAEVYR010000380.1 GCA_023392645.1 Chloroflexota bacterium
CGGTGTTGTAGGCGCAGTACGGGTTGTAGGCGAGATTGAAGTCGATCACCAGCGATCCGTCCGGCCGCGCCTTCGGATCGAGATAGCGCCCGACCGCGTAGCACTCATCGCCGGCGGTGCCGTCGCGGAACGGCAGGAAATAGCGCCCGCGTGCCTTGTCCTTGAAGACGGACAGCGTCACCGGCTCGCCATCGGCCTCGAAACTGATCCGCCCGGCGCGGACATACTCTTTCGCCTCGCCGCTGAGCGTGCCGACCGTGATCGACTCGCCCACGCCCGGTCCGCTGTCATCGATCTCCAGTGTGAAGCTGAGATCGGGATTTTCCGGGAAGTAGCGCAGACCGCTGAAGCTCTCGCGCTGTTCATCGGTCAGCGGAGAGTTCTCGTGGGAGCGGAAAAATTCGTCCCGCCGTTCGCGGTAGCCCTCCAGCCGGCTCGTGGTACTCATCGTGTGACCCCCTCTGGTGCGCCCAAAAGCGCGGAATGATCCAATACTTTCATAATGGAAGTATAGCATCCGCGTCAAGCCGGGGCGGTCAGTCGCGATGGGCCTCGCGGTAGCGCTCGCGGCAGTCGCGAAGCTCCTGGAAGGCGACGTCACGGCCGTGCCAGCCCAGCACTTCGGTTTGCTTGTCCTCCAGCAGCTTGTAGGTCTGGAAGAACGTCTCGATCTCGCGCAGCCAGTGGGGGCCGACCTGCTCCAGCGACTGATAGTGCGAGAAGCGCGGGTCGAACTCGGGCACGGCGAGAATCTTGAAATCGCGGCCAGCCTCGTCCGACATGTCGAGCCCGCCGAGCGGACGCGCGTCGATCACGCAGCCAGGAAAGGTCGGCTCCTGCACCAGCACGAGAATGTCGAGGTGGTCCCCGTCCTCGGCGAGCGTGTTCGGAATCCAGCCGTAGTCGGTCGGGTAGTGGACCGACGAGTAGAGCACGCGGTCGAGCTTCCAGATGCCGACCTCTTCGTCGAACTCGTACTTGTTGCGGCTGCCGCGCGGGATTTCGATGAACGCCGTGACCAGCCCGCCGCCGGAGCGCTCGTGCGCGGCCTCGGCGTGGCGATGGAGCTGTTCCGTGTCCTCGTCACGGAATCGGCGACCCTCGCGAGGGGCTGGCGTCTGCGAATCCACGTCTTCACTCATGCTCGTAGTTGCTCCAGTTTCGTCAGGCATCGGGCCGAGCCTGTCTCGGCTTGAACAATGGCCGAGTCCCGCTCGGCGCTGCCGGTCATCGTCGCGCGCGTTGACTCTTCCCGGGAGACTAACGCAAGAATCCTGCGCAAAACCGCCTGGTGAAGGACTTCGACCAGGTGCGAGGGCTTTTTGAAGGGCCGCCGGTCAGCCGTGCGAAGTATATCGTGAGATGGCCAGTGGCCCGCTGGCCGGCGTCGAGATGCGAGCGGACCCGGTGAACGTGCCCGCTCGTCGTGGCCGTCTGCTCTCCAATTCGTACCGCCATGGCTCGGGGTGCACCTCGCTTCGCATCGCCGCTGTGTCGCACCGGTCCGCATGACCGATGGCGCCATTGCAGGAACCGGGCCGTGGTCCGGCTATTCCATGAAGAACACGGATTCGAGCATTCGCATCGAGCCGGCGTCGTCTGGGTCGACCGGGGTGGCGAGATAGTCGCGCATGAATGCCTGCCAGCGGCGGTTGGCGTCGCTGGTGGCGAGTGCGTGCTGCGCCGCGTCCCAGTCCTCGCATTCGAGATACCCGAACAACTCCGGGCCGTCGGCGAAGATGCTGTAGTTGCGATACCCCGCCGCGTGCATGTCCGCGAGAAGCTCCGGCCAGACCTCCCGGTGATGCGCCTTGTACTCGTCGAGCCTGTCCTCCCGCACGCGGAGGCGAAAGGCAATGCGTTGCATGGATCCCTCCCACGTCGTCCGTCCGGCGGCCTCACTCCTTGCCGGTGAGCAGCGCCTCCTGAATCGCGATGATCCGGCTGCGGAGCTGCGAGTCCGTTTCCATGTCCGTCTCGATCCGCTCGATGCCGTGCAGCACCGTGGTGTGGTCGCGACCGCCGAGCGTGCGGCCGATCTCGACCAGCGAGCTTTCCGTCTGCTCGCGCAGCAAATACATCGCGACGTGGCGCGGGCGCACGATCTCGCGCTTGCGCTGGCGCCCGAGCAGATCCTTCTCGGCGATACCGAACTCGGCGACGACGGCGTTGAGCACGTCGGTGGCGGTGGTGGTGGTGCGGCGCTGGGTGAATGAGGCGTCGGTGAGCGCTTCCATCGCCAGCGGCACGTCGAGGCGGCGATTGTAGAGCTGCGCCATCATCAGGATCTTGTTCAACGCGCCCTCGAGCTCGCGAATATTGGTTTGGTCGCGGTGGGCGACGTACTCGATCACGTCGGGCGGCAGCTCGACGCCGATCTCGTCGGCTTTCGTGCGCAGGATCGCCGTACGCATCTCGTAATCGGGAAGCTGCACGTCGGCGATCAGTCCGCCCTCGAACCGGGAGCGGAGGCGATCCTCCAGCGCGGAAATCGCCTTCGGCGGCCGGTCGCTGGTAATGACCACCTGCTTGCCGCTCTGGTAGAGCGCGTTGAAGGTGTGGAAAAATTCCTCCT
>JAEVYR010000410.1 GCA_023392645.1 Chloroflexota bacterium
GAGGTGATAGGTGTCGGGTTCGGTGGCCGGGGTCACGACCAGCGGCTGGACGATGCCGTGAGTGCGAATCGAGGCGGCCAGGTCGTCGAGGTGTTGGCGGTCCATGTGGGAGCGCGGCTGCCACGGATTCGGCGAGATCGACGCGATCGGCAGCTCGGCCGCACCTCCCTGGGTGCTGGGCTCCGCGATCTCTGGCGTCTCCGCCTCCAGGCGCGCCGGAATGAGCGCATCCAGCCCCTTGCCGAGCCCACCCCGGCGACTCGACCGTGACTGGCGCTTGCTGGGTTCGGGGCGATCGGTGGCCATGGTGAAACGGGACTCCGGGTGAGCGGTCGGGTCTCCAGATGTCGATGGGAGACGCTGCGCAAGCGTGCTCAAGTCTACCCCATCGCCGGCACGCCCCCGGCATCCGGAAGGAGCCGTATACTTGCTGAGGCCGCGCGCCATGCGCGGCTCAATTGCTGTGTGCCGGAGTGTTGATTCTTGATCGATACGCTGCTTGAAATCGTGATGTTGCTCGTCGCGCTCTCCGCGATCTACGGGCTCGTGCTCTGGGCGAAAAAGGGCGAGACCGATCGCTCCGCCAACGTCGGGCTCTACCTGCTGTATGGCATTCCCGGTGGATTGCTGACCGTCGCCGGGCTGGCGCTGACCTTCAATCGTCAGGACAACGGATGGTTCGTGCTGGCGCTGGGCCTGGCGCTCTCGCTTCCGTTGGTGAAATCGTTCCGCAAGCTGGTGGCGCTGGTCACGCCGATGGACCCGGATTCGACCATCGACATGATGGGGCTCGGCATGATCCTGGCCCTGATGGCCTATTTCGGCTGGGCCATCACGCTCGACAGCGATCCGGAAGATTTGACCTCGGCGGTGACCGTCTCCAGCCAGGTCATCAACGTCGCCTTCTTCATCCTGGTCGCCTACGTCGCCGTGGGCGCCAATATCTATCGCTCCGGTCCGGAGGCGACCTCGCGGCTCGGGCTGCGCTGGCCGACCTTGCCCGATATCGTGATCGGTGTGGCGGCGGTGGTCCCGGCTTTCATGCTCAGCATGGTTGGCTCGCTGCTGACTCTGTACTTTCAGCCTGATCTGTTCGACGATCTCGGCGCGACGATGGAGGAGATGGCATCGGGCACCGACGTGACCCTGGTGGCGGTGCTGATCTTCGCGTCGGCGGGACTGGGCGAGGAGATCCTGTTCCGCGGCGCGATACAGCCGCGCTTCGGCATTGTGCTGACAGCCGCATTCTGGGGGCTTGTGCATACGCAGTATCAGTTCAGCTTCGTGGTGCTGGGACTGTTCCTCGTCGGGCTGTTGTTCGGGTTCATGCGCAAGTACGTGAGCACGACATCGGCGATCATCGCGCACGCGCTGTACAACGCGGCGGTTGTGCTGCTACAGAACCTCTGAGCGACCGGTCTGCACGCAACATATCCCCAAAGCCGCCAGGAACTGCCGGACCGCGACGCGGTATCGGCGTGGCTGGTATCTTTCCCTCAATTGCCGACCATGTATCGACCAGGCGAGTCCGGACCCATCAGGGGAGTGACCCTTGCACGCTGTTGAACTGCGGACGCTCGACGGCCCGAACCTCTTCCTGCCGCGCCCGGCCATCAAGCTGGAGATCGCGGCCGACGCCGACGAGACGGTGACCCTGACCGATCCTGTGGCCGATCGCCTGTCGCTGGAAATCAGGGTGGCGACCGGGCCCACGGCGATCTCCCGCATGGTCGGCGGGATACTCGCCGCGATTTGCAACGAGGCCGGCATGAAGCTCGACGACATCGTGTACCGCGAGATGGAGGAGCCGGGTCACGTCGTCGTCGCCTACTCATGGGAGCGCCGCAACGCCGCGCGCGCCGTCGGCCAGCTTGCATGGACGCTGGCGTCCGGCGAGGATGTCGATCTCGACGCCGCGCTCACTGAGATTCGCGAGCTTCTCGCCGCGCCCGCTGACGCCGACGACCTCCGCGAGATGGTCACCGACGAGCAACGGCACGTACCCACTATCGGCATCACCGGCACCAACGGCAAGACCACCACGACGCGCCTGATCGCGTCGATCATTCGCGGCGCCGGCCACAGCGTCGCGTGGACGTCCTCGGCTGGGGTCCTCGTCAACGGCAAAATGGTGCTGGAGGGCGACTATACCGGGCCCGCCGGCGCGCATCGTGTCTTCGAGGAGCCCGGCATCGACTATGCCGTGCTTGAGACGGCGCGCGGCGGCATCCTGCTCCGTGGCCTCGGGTACCAGCACAGCGACGTGAGCGTCGTCACCAATATCTCCGCCGATCACATGGGGCTGCACGGGGTCTACTCTCTGGAGGAACTGACGGCGGTCAAGACAGTAGTCGCGCGGGCGACGAAATCGGACGGATACGCGGTGCTCAATGCCGATGACGCGCGCGTGCTGGGCATGCGCGAGGTGATCCTGGCGCGGCCGTTCCTGTTCTCGCGACGGCCAGACGAGGCGGCAGTGCGCGATCACATCGCCGCGGGTGGCCAGGCGGTGGTCGTGCGTGGCGATCGGATCGTCTGGCACCGCGATGGCGAGGAGACAGTCGTCGCGAAGCTGGCCGACGTGCCGGTGACGTTCGGCGGCCGCGCGGGGCACATGGTCGAGAACGCGCTCGCGGCGGCCGGAGCCTGCCTCGCCGTCGGGCTGCCGGTGGAGCAGGTGCGTCAGGGCCTCGCGGCGTTTCGCAGCCGGGCCGACCAGAACCGGGGCCGGCTCAACGTCTATCGCGTCGATGATGCGGTGGTGGTGATCGATTTCGCCCACAATGAAGCCGGGCTCGCCCACCTCCTTGCCTTCGCGCGGAGCTTTTGCGGCGAGGGCGGCCGGCTCGTGTCCGTGGTTGGTACCGCCGGTGACCGGGATGCCGCCGCTCTCACCGGTATCGCCCGAATCGCATTCGAGCAGTCGGACGCAGCCATTCTCAAAGACTCGCGGAAGTACCTGCGTGGCCGCCAGCCGGGCGAGATGCCGGGGATCATGCGACCCCTGCTGGGGGAAAAGCTGGTCGCCGAAACCGGCGGCGAGTGGGAGGGCTTCGAGGCCGGCCTCCGCCAGCTCGGCCCGGGCGATACGCTCGCGGTGATGTGCATCGAGGACAGCGACCGCATCCTCGCGTGGCTGGAAGAACGCGGCGAGGCGCTGAGCTGACGCCCCGCCAAACCCGCCATTGACGCTGGCTGATGGGCTTGGTAGGCTGACGCCATGCTAGTCAGCAATTGACTATCCCCGACGTGACGCTGCTCGCGCGGGGGAGAGGCAACCGACAACATGGCCGTTCCCGTTCAGATCCATCCATTGGTCAAAAACAGCCAGGGACCGCGCGACGCCTTTGGCCGCGCGATGAACTACCTGCGCATCTCGTTGACCGACCGCTGCAACTTCCGCTGCGTCTACTGCATGCCCGCGGTCGGAATGAAGTTTCAGCCACGCGAGGAGCTTCTCGCCGACGAGGAGCTGATCCGGCTGGTCGGGCTGTTCGCCCAACTCGGTGTCAACAAGATTCGCCTCACCGGTGGCGAGCCGACGGTGCGCCCGCACCTCGTCGACATCATCCGCGAGATCAAGCGTTTCCCCGGCGTCGACGAGATCTCGATGACCACCAACGCGCTGATCCTGAACCGCATCGCCGCCGATCTCAAGGACGCCGGTCTTGACCGGATCAACGTCAGTATCGACACGCTCGACCCGGTCAAGTTCAAGATGATGACTCGTGGCGGCCGTCTCGACCTCGTCTGGGAAGGAATCAACGCCGCGGACGCGGTCGGGATGAAGCCGATCAAGCTCAACACTGTCGTCCTGAAGGATCACAACGAGCATGACGTGCACGAGCTGGCCGCGCTGACGCTGGAGCACGACTGGCACGCCCGATTCCTCGAGATCATGCCGATGGAAGGCGTCGGCATCGTTTATGACGAGGGGCTCGTCACCTCGGCCGAGACGCAGGCGAGCATCGAGCGGCGCTTCGGGCCGCTGGAGCCAATCGAGACTCACCCGTCCGATCCGGCGCGGCTCTGGAAGATCCCCGGGGCGAAGGGATCGATCGGGTTCATCTCGCCGATCTCGGCGCCCTTCTGCGACGCCTGCAACCGGATCCGGCTGACTGCGGATGGCAAGCTGCGCCTGTGCCTGATCCGGCCGGACGAGGTCGATTTCCGCGACCTGATGCGAGGCGGCGCCAGCGACGAGGAGATCCTGCAACACTTGCGCGGCGGGATCTGGCGCAAACCGTGGGGGCACCGCGTCCACGAAGGCGAGCGGAACACCATCCGGGGCATGTCGCAGATCGGCGGCTGACCCGCCCAGCCAAATACGCAAGCGAAACAGGCCCGGACGGTGACGTCCGGGCCTGTTTTCATTTTCGGGATCATGAAGTAGAGTGTACGTACAGTCGGCGCGATGTCCGGCTGCTCAGGATTGCCCGAAGATTCGGCGCGAGGGGGAGTAGGGGTACGGTGGCAGCTGCAGTGAACGGGGATTGGCTCGAACGCCAGTTCAAGATGTCCCAGCGGGGGACGAACATCCGCACCGAGCTCATCGGCGGGCTCACGACGTTCATGGTGATGTCCTACATCATCGCCGTCAACCCGTCGATCCTCAACCTCGGGGGGGGCGGGCTCGACGTGACCCAGGTCGCGACGGTGACGTGTCTCGTGGCCGGCGTGATGTCGATCGCGATGGGGCTCTACGCGAATATCGCGGTCGCGATCGCTCCGGGGCTCGGCATCAACGCCATCGTCGCCTTCACGCTGGTCGGGAGCATGGGGCTTTCGTTCCCCGAAGCGATGGGCGTGGTCGTCGCCGAGGGGATCATCATCACGTTGCTTGTGGTCACCGGGGTCCGCAAGTACGTGATGGACGTGGTACCGATGCCGCTCAAGCAGGCGATCAGCGTCGGCATCGGATTCTTCATTCTGTTCATCGGCCTGACCAACGCCGGGCTGATCACCTACAACACCGGTATTCCCGACTCCCAGTTCGGCACGAGCAGCGGTCTCCTCAGTCTCACGCCGCTCAACACCTGGGCAATCTTCGTGGTGATGGTCGGCTTGCTGGTGACCATCGTGTTGCTGGCGCGCAATCACAAGGCCGCGCTTCTTGTCGGCATCCTCGCGGCGACGGTGACGGCCTTCATCGTGCCTGGCGACGTCGCGTCCTGGCCGGACGAGCCGATGAAGGGGCCGGACTTCCACCTGCTCGGCAACTTCAGCTTCGACTTCATCGGCGAGCTTGGCATTCTCACCGCGCTGCTGGTGGTGTTGAGCCTGATGCTGGCCGACTTCTTCGACACCATGGGCACGCTCATCGGAGTCGGCAGCCAGGCTGGTTACCTCGATGAGAATGGCAACCTGCCCGATGCCCAGAAGCCGCTGCTCGTCGACTCGCTCGCGGCGGTCGCCGGCGGTGTTGCGAGCTCGTCGTCGACGACGAGCTACATCGAGTCGTCCGCTGGTGTCGGCGTCGGCGGTCGCACCGGGCTCGTGTCCGTCACCACAGGCGTGCTCTTCCTGCTCGCGCTGCCGTTCGTCGCCATCGTGAATGCGATTCCGGCGGTCGCGACCGCGCCGGCGCTGATCGTGGTCGGCGTGCTGATGGTCGGCGTCCTCTCGGAAGCGGACCCGACCGCCGCGGCCCGCAGCCCGGCCCGGAAGATGGCGCTCGACTTCCGCTCCCTCGACGACGGCCTGCCGGCGGTGCTGACGATGCTGGTGATGCCGCTGACGTTCAGCATCACCAACGGCATCGGGGCGGGGTTCGTCAGTTACGTGCTGGTCAAACTGGCCTCCGGCAAGGGCCGGGAG
>JAEVYR010000432.1 GCA_023392645.1 Chloroflexota bacterium
CCGGCGCGGGCGGCTCGATGCCGATCGGCGTCTCGATCTTCGGCGCCTGGAGCGGCGAGCCCTCGACCCGCAGGTCCGGCAGCCAGCCGAGCCACTTCGGCATGTACCAGTTGCGGTCGCCCAGCATCGCCATCACCGACGGCACCAGGATCGTCCGCACCAGCGTCGCATCGAGCAGGATGGCCACGCCGAGGCCGAAGCCCATCTGCTGCAGCATCACCAGCCGGCCGGCGGCGAAGCCACTGAAGACCGCGACCATGATCAGCGCCGCGCCGGTGATGATCCGGCCAGTCGACTTCAGGCCGACCGCAACCGACTCGCGGTTGTCGCGGGTTTCATCGTAGTGCTCGCGAATCCGGCTCAGCAGGAAGACGTGGTAGTCCATGCTCAGCCCGAACAGCACGCAGAACAGGAAGATCGGCAGCCACGCCTCGATCGTCGGTGTGTGCTGGAGCCCGAAGAACTCGTTGCCGATACCCTTCTGGAACACCATCACCAGCAGCCCGTAGGCCGCGCCCACCGAGAGCAGGTTCAGCACGATCGCCGTCGCGGAGACCACCACCGAGCGGAACGCCAGCAGCAGCAGCACGAAGCTGAGGATCAGCACGAACGCGACGATGAACGGCTGGTACCGATTCACCAGCTCGAAGAAGTCCTGGTTGAAGGCCGACTCGCCGGTGACGGAGACCGTCGCGCCAGTGCCATCGAACGCCTGCGGCACGACCTCGTCGCGCAGCTCGTTGACGACGTCGTACGACCGATCGTCGTTGGAGGCGTGGGTCAGCGTCGCTTCGAGCAGCGCCACGTCGCCCTTGTCGCTCCAGGTCGCCCAATCGCCCGCCGGGATCGGCAGGAAGGCCGGCTCGGTGCCGCCGTTGCCGTCGGGAACGGTCATCTCGGCGAGATCGGCGCGCAGCGTCTCGATCGCGCCGTCGACCTTGTCGGGATCGCCCTCGATCACGAACTGGATCGGCGCCAGCTCGCCCGCCGAGAACTCCTGGTCGAGAATCTCGAAGCCCTGCCGCACCTCGCTGTCCTCCGGCATCGTCTCGACGCCGGCGAACCCGGTGTTGATGTCCCAGTACGGGATCGACGCGGTGAGCAGCAGCGTCACGGTGACCGCGACGCCGATCAGCGGACGCGCCATCACGCCCTTGACGATGCGCCCCCAGAAGCCGGTGTACACCGTGTCGATGCCGTGATGGCCCTCGTTCAGGTGCGCGGCGTGGTAGGCGTCGTAGTTTCGCCTGCGCGGCCAGTCGATCCTGTCGCCCAGCAGGCTCACGATCGCCGGCACCAGCGTCATCGTGCCGAGCACGGAGACGACCACGACGATCACCGCACCCGCCGCGAGCGCCTGGAAGATGGACGCCGGCAGCAGGAACATCCCGCTCAGCGCCAGCACCACCGTGCCGCCCGAGAACGCCACCGCCTTGGTGGCAGAACCGCCGGCGATCGTGATCGCATCATGTTTCGGATGGCCGTTGCGCCGCTCCTCGCGGTAGCGCTCGACCACGAACAAGGTGTAGTCGATGCCGACCGCGAGTCCGATCATCGTGATCATGTTGGTGATGAAGAACGACAGGTCGACGAACTGGCCGAGGATTTGCGTCAGCCCGAACGAGATCAGGATCGAGACGACGGCCAGAATGACCGGCACGCCCGCGGCGACCAGCGCGCCGAAGACGACGACCAGGATCACCAGCGCGGCGGCGATGCCGAAGCCCTCGCCCTTCGCCAGGTCTTCCTCGGCGATCTTGTTGTTCTCCTGGCCGATGCTGATGTAGCCGACCGATTGCACGTAGAACTCGTCGCTGTTGAGCGCCTCGAGATCGTCGTGGTAGGCGGCCGCGTTTTTGGCGGCCTCGTCCTGCTCACCGGCGAGCTCCAGGGGGATCAGCGTCGTGCGGCCGTCGCTGGAGACCATCCCCTTCGCCATGCCGGCGGTGTCGGGGTTGTCGCTTAGCTCGTAGTAATTCACGACCGAGTCGGGCACCACGATGCCGTCCATCCCGCGCAGATCGGCCGTCACCTTCTCGACGTAGGCGCGGTACTCCGCGTCGTCGACGGTGAGGTTCTTCGCCTGGATGACGATGGTCTCGTCGGTCGGGCTGTCGTCGGCGAGACCGGCATCGGTGAGGACGTCCGTGCCGTGCTGCGCCTCGGGGTTGTTGGTGAAGCGGATTTCGGTCGTCGTGGCGTTGCCGAGGACGCTCATCGCGACGACGGCAAGGACGAGGATCAGCAGCCAGGTGCCGACAACTCGCCATGGATGGCGAGCGCTGATCCGGGCCAGCGTGGCGGTGAAGGGAAGGTTCATGCGCAGGTCTCCAGCAATTCGAGTGGCAGACGATCGCGCCGGTGGTCGCCGGCGTCGCTCCGACCAACGCGAAGCGATCCACGATGTCAAATGCACGGTCGATCGGGACCCGGTAAAACGCCTGCGATGGGGGTGGCTCGCCCCCGTGCAGGGATGACGGTACGCCCGGAGTGTGTCGATCCTGTTACGAAAATCACAGAGTTCTGTGCGTGCATCCTCGGCGGCGCGCATCCCGGTGCTCAGCCGGAGGACGATTCGCCGGGGCCGCGTGTGACGACGGCGCAGGCGCGAAACCCTCGCGTATCTTGCGACCGGGGTGCGAGCGCCGCATCGGACAAATCACGTATTTCGCACCTACGTAGTGATGACGTAGCCACGCGCATGGGACGACCCCGGCGGCTTCATGCGCGGTCGCGATTGCCTGGTGCCGCGGCCGGCCGGCCCCCCCCCGGCGGGGGGTGGGAT
>JAEVYR010000434.1 GCA_023392645.1 Chloroflexota bacterium
CCCCCAGGCCGAGGCCGCCAGCGCCGCGCCCGCCAGCGCGTCGATCACGATGCGGATGTCGCTGCGGTCCCCCTGCACGGAGAGGCATTCGCGAAAATAGGCGAGCGACGTCGCGAAGTCCTCGCGCTCCCGGGCGACATCCGCCAGGTCGCAGAGCGACCGGGCAACACCGAGCAGGTACCCCTGCTCCCGGCAACGTCGCAGGGCCTCGCCGTGCCGCCGGCTCGCCCCGTCGAGATCGCCCCGGGCATGCGCCACGGCGCCCAGGTTCGACATCGCGCGCGCGGACATCGCCGCGGCGAGCGACGCGTCCGGGATGGTCGCGGCCCGCGCGAGCACCTCTTCGAGCGAACGCTCAGCATCGTCGTATCGCCCGCGCTGCAGCGCGATCGCGCCCTGCCAGAGGAGCGCATGGGTCAGGCTCGTGCCGTCCCCGGCCTCACGCAACAGCGCGATACCCGCCGCCGCGGCCTCCCGCGCCGGCTCGTCATCGCCCAGGATGCCGCGGAACAGACCGAGCCGGGCCAGGACCTGCCCTCGGAGCCCTGGCGCGAGATCCGCGCCGACGACCAGCGCCCGCTCCGTCCACATGCGCCCTTCGCGGTAGTGGTTGCGCTCGTACCAGTAGTCTCCCAGCGCGATCGCCAGGCGCGGCAGGCGATCCGCGTCCTGCCGGCGGTACAGCCACTCCAGTGCCCGACGCACGTTGGCGTGCTCCGCATCGAGCCATGCCAGGTGCCGCTCCCCGCCGGGCAGACTCCCCGCCCGTGGGCTGCGCTCAGCCAGCGCCAGGCACCAGTCCGCGCAGGCGTCGCAGGTCGCCTCCAGCTCGCCCTCGAGCGCGAGCCGCTCCAGCGCGAACGCGCGAATCGGCTCGAGCATCGTGAACCGCGCCTCGTCACCGGCCGCCCGCTGCACGAGGCTCGCCTCGACCGATGCCGCGAGCGTCGCCAGGGTATCGCGCGGGGCGTCCCCTGCCACCGATCCGCCGACCGCCACGGCCGCCTCGAGCGGAAACCCACCGACGAACACGCCGATGCGACGAAACAGGCGCCGCTCGTCGGGTGACAGCAGCGCATAACTCCAGGCGATGGCGTTGGTCATCGTCCGCTGCCGATCGGGCGCGTCTCGCGGCCCGTCGAGCGGCAACGGGAGCTGCGCCTCGATCCTGGCCAGCAGCGCGCCGGGCGAGAGCACGGTCACCTGGCTGGCCGCGAGCTCGATCGCCAGCGGCAGCCCGGCCAGGCGCTGACAGATCGCGGCCACCGCCGGCGCGTTGGCCACGGTGAGGGCAAAATCCGGCGCGGTCGATCGCGCCCGGTCGACGAAGAGTCGCACCGCCGGCGATGCCTCCGCCTGCGCGAGCGACGGGTCGTGACCCGGTGCGGGGAGCTCCAGCGGCGGAACCGGCAGCGCCTGCTCGCCGCCAATCCGCAGCAGGGATCGGCTGGTGACCAGGATCTTGAGGCGCGGGCAGCTCCGCAGGAGCTCCGACACGAGCGGCGCCGCCGCCAGCACGTGCTCGAAGTTGTCCAGCACCATCAGTGCGTGCGCCTCGCGCAGCGCCGCCACCAGGGCGGGCCAGAGCTCCGCGCTCCCGGTTTCGGGCAGGTCGAGATGCTCGGCGATCGCCGTCGCGACGAGTCCCGCTTCGGGCACCTCCGCCAGCGACACCAGATGGATGCCGTCGTCGAAATCCGCCGCCAAATCCGCCGCTGCCGCCAGCGCGAGACGGGTCTTGCCGATACCACCGGCACCGCTGAGCGTCAGCAGGCGGACATCCTCGCGTCGCAGCATCCTCGTGGCGGTCGCCAGCTCACGTTCGCGACCGATCAGCGACGCCACCGGCTCCGGCAACTCCCCGCGGTGGCGCGGCGCGCGAC
Organism: Chloroflexota bacterium; assembly: GCA_023392645.1. Lineage (GTDB taxonomy): Bacteria > Chloroflexota > Chloroflexia > Thermomicrobiales > UBA6265 > JACCVC01. The sequence continues at coordinate 1,884 of JAEVYR010000434.1, forward strand.
CAAAAGCATCCGGCGAGGGCGAGTCGTCCCGCCGCGCGCGCCACGCATCGAGCGATGCCGAATCGATCGCGAAGGCGCCGTGCCGCTTCACGGCAAGGAGCTCGCCACGCGTGATGGCGCGCCGGATCGTCCGCTCGTTGACGCCGAACCGGGCGGCAGCCTCGCGCGCGGTCAGATACCCACCGGCACCCTGCGGGCCATGTCCGGTGTCCGGTGTCCGGTCCGGGCCGGCGCTCACGACAGCGGCGACCGCGACGTGGAGCATGCGGCAGTCGCCATTGCGGTCCGGGCCCCCGCCCCAGCGGTGAGGAAACGTGAATCCAGGATGCCCCCCTCTCCGGGTGAATCGGTCGCGATCGTCGCGAATTGCTTGCCTCAACAGAGAGTCTACGCCCTGAAACGACGACCACGTATCCCAATCGCGTACTTCCACGCTCCCGCCCCGGCACCTCGCGCGCCTAGCATGGAGACAGGATCCAGGACGTGCGCCCGATTGCTACTGGAGAGCCGATGCATGCCAGCGCTCCTCATACGTCTTCGCGTGCGTGATCTCAACACCTGGTGGCGAGTCTTCCACGACGAAGCGGAAACGCGGCGCGCCAACGGCGCCCGCCGGGAGCTCCGGTTGCACAACGCCAAAGAGGCCGGCGAGTGCTGGCTCCTGCTCGAGTGGGATGACCTGTTTCGCGCCGAGCTCTTCGTCCGATCGGACGAGTTCCGCGCGGCACTCATCAGGGCCGGCGTGATCGATGGCCCGGAGTGCTGGTATCTGGAAGGCATCGCGCCTGATCTCACGTGACCCGTGTGGTGATCGGGACGATTCGCCCTACACGTCCCGATTGCCTCGACGCCAGCGCCTGGTCACGGCGCACGGGTGAGGGAGGTCACCGCCTCGACCGGAGTGGCATTCCGCGAACGCGTGACGTTCGATACCGATGGGACCCATCGAAACGCCGCCCAGACGATTGGCGTCCGAATCGGCACGCTGCCACTGCCGGACGCACCGCCCCGGGTGCGGTCGCGAGCCCTATCCGGTCAACCGAAGCACGCTACGTGAAAGCAGGATGCACATGAGCACACCATCGCGTCTCTCACACACGTTCTCGCGCCGGGCCGCGATCGGCACGGGGGTCGCCGGGATCGCCGCCAGCCCGCTCGTCATGGGCGCCCCCCGCGCCATCGCCCGGCAGCAAGCGACGCCCGCGGCCGCCGACGGCGTCACGCCGGACATGATCCAGCGCGGCGTCGACGCGCTCGACGGCATCGTCGCCGACGCGATGGATCGCACCGGCGTGCCGGGCGTGTGCGCCGCCGTGGTCTCCCCGGACGAGACGCTGGTGGCGCGCGGATACGGCATCGCCAGCACCGAAACCAACGCCCCGGTCGACGCCGACACCATCTTCCAGCTCGCCTCGCTCTCCAAGCCGCTGGCCTCGACCGTCGTCGCCGGCATCGTGGGCGACGGCGGCATCTCGTGGGATGCGAAAATCACCGACCAGCTGCCCGGCTTCGCGCTCCACGACCCCTACCCGACCCGCGAGGTGACGATCCGCGACATGTTCTGCCATCGCAGCGGGCTCGCCGATCACGCCGGCGACGTGCTGGAGGACATGGGCTACGACCGCGAGGAGGTGTTCCACCGGCTGCGCGAGCTCCGGCCCGAATACAGCTTCCGCGCCGGCTACGCCTACACCAATTTTGGCCTGACCGTCGGAGCCGTCGCCGCCGCCAATGCCGCCGGGCAGGTGTGGGAGGATGCCGCCGCGGAACGGCTCTATCAGCCCGCCGGCATGACCCGCACAAGCTCGCGGTTCGACGATTTCATCAACGCCGACAACCACGCCGCCACGCACGTCGAGGTCGATGGCTCCTGGCAGCCGAAGTACGTCCGTAACGCCGACGCGCAGTCGCCCGCCGGCGGCGTCAGCTCGACCGCCAACGACATGGCTCGCTGGATGCGCCTCCAGCTCGGCAACGGCACGCTGGACGGCACCGAGATCATCGCGGAGGCGCCCCTCCTGCAGACGCATCGCCCGCAGGTCATCAGCAGCCCGCCGGATCAGGACGCCCACTTCTACGGCCTCGGCTGGAACGTCACCGTGGTGCCAGAGGGGGTGCGGGTGAGCCACTCGGGCGCGTTCGCCCTCGGCGCCGGCACGACGGTCTACCTCTACCCCGCCGACGGGTTCGGCATCACCGTGCTCACCAACGGCTTCCCGATTGGCCTGGCCGAGTCCATCGCGCTCGCCTTCAACGACATGGTTCGTGTCGGTGCGGTCCAGCACGACTACCTCACCGCGCTGGCGCCCACGTTCCAGGCGCTGGCCGGACCGCTGTACGGCGCGGGCGTCGCCGGCGATCCCCCGGCCGACCCGATGCCCTCACGCGACCCCGCCGCCTACACCGGCACCTGGCACAACCGCTACTCGGGCCCGATCGAGATCGCGCAGGACGGTGACGGCCTCACGCTCACGCAGGGGCCGGCCGACGACCCCGCCACCTACCCGCTCGAGCACTGGGACGGCGACATCTTCACCTACATGCCAAGTGGCGAGAACGCGAATGTCCGCGCGGCGGTGACGTTCACGATGGGGACCGACGGCGTCGCCACGGCGATGACGGTCGAGAACCTGGATCTGCAGCACCAGGGCACCTTCACCCGCGACGAGGCGACCGCGCCGTAGCCGATGTCGGCGCAACGCCACCTGACCGCATTCGTCACGTACGACACGGCTCCGGAGGAGATCCAGTGGTCCATCTCGAATTGGTGACCGAACGTATCGCCAGCAGCCCGCTCTCGCGTCGCCAGGCCCTGCTCCGCGCGGGGG
>JAEVYR010000437.1 GCA_023392645.1 Chloroflexota bacterium
GTGTTCGATATCGCGCTCGAGGCGGGTCTGTTGGGCAGGTTCGTCGACGAGATTTTCGGGCCCGACGGGTACTGGGCGACACCAGAAGGGAACGCGACATCATGAGCGAGGACCGATACGTGCTTGCGATCGGCGCCGACAATGCCGGCGCCGACCTGAAAAACGCGATCCGTGACGCGCTTGCCGGCGACCCCCACGTCGAGGTCGTGGATTACGGCGTGGCCAGCGCCGACGATGACACCGCGTATCCGCACATCGGGCTGACCGTGGCCCGCGCCATCGCCGACGGCCAGGCGCGCCGCGGCCTGCTCATCTGCGGCACGGGAATCGGCATGGCGATCTCGGCGAACAAGGTTCCGGGCGGGCGCGCCACCGTCGCGCACGATTCCTACTCGGTCGAGCGGTCGGTCCTCTCCAACAACTGCCAGGTGCTGACCCTCGGCGCCCGCGTGGTCGGCCCCGAGCTGGCCCAGCGCCTGGTGCGGGAATGGCTGACCTACGAGTTCGACGAGGGATCGGCCTCTGCCCAGAAGGTCGCGGTCATCAGCGACTTCGAAACGACCCAGCGCGAGTCGCGCGAATCCGGGCAAACCTCGGACTGCTGACGGCTGCGCGCGCATCACACACATCACAAGGGAACCCGCATCGGAAGTCTTGCCCGCGCTAGCATGGTCGGGCAAGACTTCACTGCTGATGGTCCGGTATCAGGCGCGGCCGAGCTCGCTCAAGGCCCGCTGCTGATCTGTCGTCCGTTCGTACAGCTCACGATAGATCCGGTATCCGGCATCGTAGACCGATGCGTGTTCCGGGTTCGGATCGACCCGCCGCGCGATCCGCGTCCACGTGCCGATGAGGCGATCGACCGAGTCGACGATCCCGGAGGCCAGTCCGGCAAGCATCGCATCGCCATCCGACGCCCCGAGCGCGCGCTCGGGGATGAGCTGCGACACGCCGGTGATGTCGCTGACGATCTGCACCCACAGGTCGCCCTGGGTACCGCCGCCGACGGCGATGACCTTTTCCGGCATGGCGCCCGCCTCGCGCATGATGTCGAGGTGGTGACGCACGCCGTACCCGACCCCCTCCATGATCGACCGGTACAGGTGGCCGCGGGTGTGCCGGAGCGTGAGCCCGGCGAACATGCCGCGCGCGTCGGGGTTGTGCAGCGGCGTGCGCTCGCCAGCGAAATACGGCAGGCAGATCAGGCCCTCGCTGCCGGCGGGAATCGTCGCGGCCAGATCGCAGAGTTGCGCATAGGCGCTCTCGCCGGTCTCCTCCTCCTTCCGCCGCTCGTCACCGGCCAGCTCCTCCCGGAACCACTTGGTGATCAGGCCGGATGTCGCCATCCCGCCCATGATCGCGCGACGCCCCGGCAGGCTGTAGGCTGCTGGCCACAGGCGCGGGTCGGTCCGCGGCTCCGCCACAAGGTTCAGCAGAAAAAACGTGCTGCCGTACATCAGCATCATCTGGCCCGGCTCGGTCACGCCGACGCTCAGCGCCTCCGCGGCGACGTCGATCGTGCCCGGCGTGACGGGGATCCCTTGCGGCAGCCCCGTGGCGGCGCTGGCGGCCGCCGTGACGCACCCGGCGACCTCGGTGGTGTCCAGCAGCCGGGGCAGCCGATCGAGCTCGATGATGCCCTCGGCGAAGCGCTCGTCCCACTCCAGCCGCTCGATGTTGAAAAGCGGGTTGAACGCCGACGCCGTGTGGCGATCGATCACATGCTCGCCGGTGAGGCGGTAGGCGATGTAGTCACTGGAGGAGTGCACCATCGCGGTCCGCGCGAACAGCTCCGGCTCGTGGTTGCGCAGCCACAGGATCTTGGGTCCCACCGCCTGGCTGCTGAGCGGCATCCCCCCGAGCGCGAAGAGCGCATCGGCGCCATGGCGCTCCTCCAGCCAGGCGATCTCCGCCGCGGCGCGCGTGTCGATCCCGTAAAGCACGCCGGGGCGCAGCGGGTGACCGTTCTCGTCGAGAGGCAGCATGCAGGGGCCGATCGCGCTGACGCCGACCGCGCCAACCTCGTCGCCGCGCCCGCTGTCCGCAAGCAGCCGCCGGCATATTTCCACGAATTCGCCCCACCACAGGGCGTCCGCGTCGTGCTCAGCCCGACCAGGACGCGGGAAGCTGGTGTCGTGGTGCACCATCGTCGAGGCGACGATGTCGCCCTCAGGCGTGCAAAGCACGCCTTTGGAGCTGGAGGTGCCGATATCGACGCCGAGCAACAGGGTCCCAGCCATGGACAAACCTCTCCTCATTCGCAATGACCCGCAGCCATCGAGCGGAATCCGGAACCCAATTCCGGCGGATCGTCTGTAGCGCCGGCCCTGTGCCGGCTATCGTTTCCATCCGCCTGATGGGCAGCACGACGCGGAGCGTCGGTGTGTATCCGAATTTGGACTCAGTTGCCGGCGAGGTGCGCGAGCAATGCGGTCGGGTAATCACTCGTCACCGTATCCATGCCTCGGTCGAGCGCGCTTTCGAGGTCATCGACGGTATCGCACGGTCCGCCGCCAACGACGAGCCCGGCATCGTGTGCTCGAGCCACGAGATCGGCGGCGGTTTCGCGGTAGCGGTGCAGGTTGACCTGGGTGCAGCCGAGCCGCAGCGCCGTCCCGATTGGGTCCGGATCGTCCGGCCTGGCGATGAAGGAGGCGTTGAGCTCTGGCGAGAGCCGCCGGGTCGCCTCGACGGCGTAGGTGTCGAAGGAGGTGATGAGCGACTGCCGCTCCAGCCGGCGAGCCCGTATCTCTCCGACGATCCCGGCGGCGATCCGGTCCACTCGCTCGGGCGAGTCCGCCTTGATCTCGAACTGGATGATATCGAACGCCGCCAGCACATCGAGCGACTCCGCGAGCGTCGGCACGCCGACCGGCTCGGGCCACGACAGGCACGTGCCGCGTGCGTCGAGCGCGGCCAGCTCGGCGGCGGTGAAATCTCCGACGGCGCCGGTCGCGTCGGTGGTGCGGTCGACGGTGGCATCGTGGATGACGACGAGCACATCGTCACGGGAAAGGCGGACATCAAACTCCGCACCGACCAACCCCAGCTTTCGGGCATATTCGAACCCGGCGATCGTATTCTCCGGCGCCTCTCCCTTCGCGCCGCGATGTCCGATGATCTGGATGCGCTTCACGCGTGCCTCCCGCCCGTGTACCGGTGACCCGGTCGACCGCCCGGGCACCGTGTGGATCGTATTGCTCGGTGCCAGCATACCCGCCTCGCCCTCGCTGCCGAGCCAGATGTTCATGCACGTACGTGCACGGTGCGACGCCAGCATGGACAGTCCGTGGCGGTCACCGTACGATGCGACCGTTCGACGGCCCAGCGCGTCAGGCGCGCGCGGGAGCAGGTGTCTCCGGCTCGGTCGGCAGGTATCCGCGGGCCGTCGCTTGCTTGAACCTAACCTGGATTATTCACGATGGCGTAGCGGAGGTGCCTTCGCTGCGCTCAGCCCAGGCTTTGCCCGCGCTCGCCAGCGCAACGGGAACCAACGTCGCGCGCGGGCAATGGCCTCCCGTGCCGCAGGCGCATTCCTGGGACGCGTTCGTGAATAA
>JAEVYR010000503.1 GCA_023392645.1 Chloroflexota bacterium
CCCGTGTCATCGGCGAGCACGACCGGGGCGTCATTCGTGCCGGAGCCATCGCCGACCTGACGATCTGGTCCGACGACCTCACCGTCCAGGAGACCATCGTCGCCGGCCGAACGCAGTTCAAACGAAGCGCGTAGCGCCGCCCTGTGGCGGCCCGTTCCGCCGACCGCTCGTGCTAGACTCCGGCAGGAATCACCGCCGCGACCGGGCGCACCATCGCTGGTGACCGCCATCCGGTCGCGTGACCAGCACCCAACGGGAGGACCCATGAGCCTGTCGCTCAAGGACGTCGAACACGTGGCCGCCCTCGCCCGCCTCGGTCTCGAGCCGGAGGAGCTCGAAACCCTGCGCGATCAGCTCTCCTCGATCCTGGGCCACATCGAGGTCCTCAACCAGCTCGACACCAAATCCATTTCGCCCACCGCGCAGGTCATCGCCGTCGAAAACGCCATGCGCGACGACGTGGTCCAGCCGTCGCTGGGAGAGGATGTCGTCACCGAGCTCGCACCGCGCCACGAGAAGGGCTTCATCGCCGTGCCCGCCGTGCTTGGCGCGGCCGAGGAGGAGACGGCATGAGCGAGCTCACCCGCATCTCCGCCACCGAAGCGCGCCAATTGCTCGACAGCAAGGCGGTGAGCGCCGTCGAGCTCGCCGAGGCGCACCTCGATCGCATTGACGCCGTCGACGACAAGATCCACGGCTACCTGCACGTCATGCGCGATGTCGCCCGGGAACAGGCGCGCCGCGCCGATGCCTCCATCGCCGACGGCACCGCGGGGCCGATGACCGGCATCCCGATCGCGCTGAAGGACATCCTCTGCACCGTCGACGCGCCGACCACCGCCGCCTCGAAGCTGATGGAGGGCTACGTCAGCCCGTACGACGCCACCGTCGTCCGCAAGCTGCGCGACGCCGGCGCGATCTTCCTCGGTAAAACCAACACCGACGAGTTCGCGATGGGCTCGTCGACAGAGAACTCGGCGTTCGGTCCGACCCGGAACCCGTGGAATCTCGACGCGGTTCCCGGCGGTTCCAGCGGCGGATCGGCGGCCGTCGTCGCCGCGCACGAGGCGATCCTCTCGCTCGGCGCGGACACGGGCGGATCGATCCGCCAGCCGGCCGGGTTCAGCGGCGTCGTCGGTCTCAAGCCGACCTACGGCCGCGTTTCGCGCTACGGTCTCTTCGCCTTCGCCAGCAGTCTTGACCAGATCGGCCCGTTCAGCCGCACGGTCGCCGACGCCGCCATGGCACTCAGCGCGATCGCCGGCCGCGACCCGAGCGACTCGACCTCGATCGATCGTGAGGTGCCTGACTTCGCGAACGACCTCGTGTACGACCTCAGGGGACGGAAGATCGGCATCGCGCGCGAATACACGGTCGATGGGATGGAACCCGGCGTGAAGCAGGCGGTCGACGACGCGGTCCGCAAGCTCGCCGACCTCGGCGCGGAGCTGGTCGATATCTCGCTGCCGCACACCGAGTACGCGCTGGCGACGTACTACATCACCGCGCCGGCCGAGGCCAGCGCGAACCTCGCCCGCTTCGACGGCATCCGGTACGGCAAGCGAGTCGACGCACCGACACTGGGCGAGACCTATCTCCGCACCCGGGGAGAAGGGTTCGGCCCGGAGGTGAAGCGCCGCATCATGCTCGGCACCTACGCGCTGTCCAGCGGCTACTACGACGCCTACTACGTCAAGGCGCAGAAGGTCCGCACGCTGATCAAGCGCGACTTCGACGAGGCGTTCGAGCAGGTCGACGCCATCGTCGCGCCGACGACGCCGACGGTCGCGTTCGGGATCGGCTCGCGCATGGACGATCCCTTCCAGATGTACCTGGCGGACGTGTTCACCATCCCGGCGAACATGGCCGGCATCCCCGGCATCTCGATTCCGTGCGGTTTCAGCGATGGAATGCCGGTGGGATTGCAGGTGCTGGGCAAGGCCTTCGACGAGGCGACCGTGTTCGCCGTCGCCCACGCCTACGAGCAGGCGACGGATTGGCACGCGAAGGAACCGACCGGGCTGGCCTGACGACGAAGGCACCTGCAACGCACCACGCCCGGATGGCAGCCATCCGGGCGTCGTGCTTTTCTCGTGATGATCACTCACTCAATTTGGAGAGATCGGACCGCTCTCGATCGCATCGGCGATATGCCGCCGCAGCGTGTTGAAAAACCAGGCCGGCGAAAACCGATCGAATCCGTCCATCGAGCACTCCAGCATGTCCCAGACGAGCTGGTCCTGCTCGGTCGGCGTCAGCTTCTGCACCCGGCGACCGTAGGCGCGACACGCATGCGCCTGCAACAGGCTGCAACCCGTGTCATAGACCTCGCCCAGCCTGAGTGGGGCGTCGATACCGCCGGCTTCGTTGGCAACCAGGTAGTCGATGTAGCGAATCACGATGTCCGGCTGGACCGACGCGCCGTCATCGACCGGCATCAGATGGGTCACGAGGGCGTGCAGCACCGCGCGATGGTCGGCATGAAGGCGATCCGGCGTGACGGACGCGGACCGGTGACTGACGGTCAGGACGCGATCGTCCCATTCTTGCCCGGTGTCGAAGTGTGCAGGGGGATTCTGGAGGCTAACGCGGTCGGAAGTCGAGCTGGACTCATTACCCAATACCATGGCGGGCTCCCATCGTTGTGGCGCGGCGTCGAGTCGCCGGAGGAGCTGGCGGCGCGGCGCGGACTGGGGAAGAAGCACCTCGCCCCACGGACTGCGTCCCCGAGACGATCGAATGCTGGCCGGGCCAGCGAGACCTGCGAGCGGCGATGTACCAATGAACGTGCACGCACCATTCTTGCCAACACGCCCTGAATTCCGTACACGTGACACGAGATTTCGTGCCTCCATCATACATGCCTATGCAACCCCTTATGTGCAATCGTGCGCGGACACGGTGCTCCGGCTCCAGGACGACCGCTCGATCGACGGAATTCGGGGCATTGGCACGATCAGAATCGTGTGGGTATACTGGTGCGTGCGGCGAAAATGCCGCCAGCCCGGGCCGCTAGCTCAACGGCAGAGCAACTGACTCTTAATCAGCAGGTTCTAGGTTCGAATCCTAGGCGGCCCACTACCTTTCAATACCACAGTCCGCGGGAGACAACCCGCCGAAGCAACCATCCAACTGATGGTTTTGCACTCGGCGGTTTTTGCTTTGCGCGTCAGTTGGTTGCAGATGCCTCGCGGACTCGTCCGTATGGCGGGCGCCTCACGGCAGGAGCAACCCCGGCAGCGTCAGGCTGGAGCTACGCAGGTGGTGATCCCGGAAGAGCGCCTCAGGCTGCTGCAGGCCGGTCGCCAGATGAGCGCAAGCCCGCACCAGCGCGGCCACGTCTCGATGCTGGCAATGGCATCTCGGTAGTCGCTGGAGAGAGTACCTCCGGGGCCGACCGTTCCTTCATTCGCTCTGAGGCTTGTATTGCCGGGTCGCTGCCCGGGGCGAGCGGTAGCCCACCACATCTATGCTGAAATGCCCATGAGGACGCACGACACCGACAGAAGAGGTTCTGTGCAAGCCGTAATGACACGACATTGGCACCCTCTCTCGTCCGCATACATGTGTGTGGTATGCACCGAGACGTACCCTCCGATCGTCATCATCGGCGCAATCACCGCCGGGTCGCTCAACCGCTTGCGATTCGGTCTTTGGTGACACCATATTCGC
>JAEVYR010000555.1 GCA_023392645.1 Chloroflexota bacterium
CTCGCCCAGCAGCACATCGCGCACGCCGCCACCGACGAGATACAGCTCGCCGCCGAGATCGTTCACCGCCCGCGCGAGCATCGCGACGAGCCGCCGTTGCTGCTCCGGCAGGCGAGCGAGCACGTCATCGGCGAGCGGAGCGGTGGCATTCGTGGTCGAGGCGGACGGCATCGGGCGGGACAACTCTCTGGGCAAGACGAACGGTGGCCGTGCGATATCGGCCGCTACACTCGCACGAGTGTAGCGGATTGACGACCGCCGAACGGCACGGGGCGGCGTCCGCGATCGACGTGCAGGAGGGCCGCAATGTCCGACCACCGCCACGGCGCCCGATCGATGATCGACGGGCTCGGTCTCGCCAGCACCGACCGGTCGGAGCGGTGTCATGGCTGCGGACCGTCGCTCCATGGGCGCCTCTCCTGGATGCTGGTCGCTCTACACCGCCCTGCTCGCCGCCGAGTTCGGCGCGGTCCACGCGCGTACTCACCGACCGCTACGCCGATCATCGACCTGCTCGACTCGCGGTCGCCCGAAGCGTCCGGGTGCGCGAATGGGCGTCGGCGACGTGGCATGCTGGGCGCGAGCGATCATCGGGATTCGTCATGATGGGTCACGACATCAATCACAGGGCTTGCGCGAGAACGCTGGTGAAACCGGCGCCACGGCGAAAGGGGAACGGTCCAGCCGAAGGCCGATCAGGTGGGCCGTGAGATGACGAGGTCGAACGCCTCGGGCGGGCGGATGGTGCCGAAGTAGAAGTCCTCGGCCTCGTCCCAAACGGCCTGCCACGCGGAGGTCGCGTCCTCCCCCTCGCGCTGACGGAGCCGCTCCAGACGGACCGCGTCGTCCAGCGTCACCAGGATCGTCAGGTCGATCAGGTCGGCGAGCTCCGGCCGGGCCGAATACGCGCCGTCGAGGATGATGAGGCGCGATGCCGGCGCGGTGATCGTCTCCGGGGAGAGACCGTGCATCGTGTTCCAGTCGAACGGCCGCCAGCTTGCGCCCCGGCCTGCTCGCAGCGGCAGCAACACCTCATCACGAACCCGGCGCCAATCGATCAGACGATCGGCTTTTTCCTGTGGCGTGAGGCGCTGCCACGCGTAGAGCTCGCCGCCAGCATAGAAATCATCCTGATCGACGTGGAGACCATCGAGCTGACCCGCCATCCACTCGGCCAGGGTCGACTTCCCGGTGCCGCTGCGCCCATCGAGCGCGACGACGACCGGCGATGTCGATTGCGCGAGGTCGCGGATGCGCCGCATGGCGTTCCTTGCTTCGGGGAAGTGCACCAGTCTTCGACTCCGTTCGCGGTACGGTCACCCGACCGGCGTCTCGCTGCCCGATTCCGGCTGGAGCTCGCCGCCCTCGCCTTCCCCAACAGAGCCATCGTCGTCCGGCTCGCGGTCGAGCGTCCAGCGCTCATCGGGATCGACCGGAGAGACCTGCTCGCTGGTCAGCGAGTAGTCGTAGTGCTTGCCATCTTCGCCGCGCACCAGCAGGTGCAGGTCATCGTCCTTCCGCTCCCCGATCACATTGAATTCTTTCGCCATGGTCCCAGATCCGTGCTCACTCGCGCCCGATGTCTCGTGTCGACACACCTTGGACGCATGCCTGGTGCCACGGTTCACGGCGAGCGTCGCCCGCTCATTCGCGCTCGATCAGGCGAGCAAGCAGGTCGTGGAGCGACGCCTGGTCGGCATCGGAGAGCGGGGCAGCGACGGCGGCGCTGATCTCGTCCAGGGCGGCCTGCACGCGCGGCACCAGCACCTCCCCGGCGTCGGTCAGCCGCAGCGAGATCGCTCGCCGGTCGAGCGGGTCGGGCAGCCGCTCGACCAGCCCGTCGCGCTCCAGGGCGTCGACCATTGTGGTGATCGTCCGGGCGGTGACGCCGACGTCGAGGGCGATATCGCTCATCCGGGTCGAGGTCTCCTCGGCCGAGCCGGCGGCGACGGCCAGCAGCAGGCGGGCGCGGGGCATGCTCAGCTCGACGCCGAGGTCGAAGGTCGGGAGGCGTGCGTTGGCGTAGCGCTCGATCAGGTGCGACATCCAGATGATCGAATGACAGATGCCGGAGGCGACCGGCATGCCGACCTCCTCCCTCGCCCATTGATCTCCCATCGTTGCATCCCGCTCATCGACCATGACCCGCTCCCCCATCATCCGGTTGCTCACCATCCTACCGCGCCCAGCGGTCCAAGGCGCGGCAAACGCCGACGGGCCGGCACATGGCCGACCCGTCGGTGAGGGAAGTGACCGCCGGCGCGACCACCGGGCGGACGCTGTTTCGGTCGTGAATCACTGCTCCAGGCGTCGCTCGTACATCCACAGCGCCGTGGGCACGAACACCGCCAGCGCGATCAGCAGGTAAATCGTCACCAGCCAGCCCTTGTTGCCGACCTCGGGGTACCCGGTCAACAGGCCGCGGGTCGCGTCGAGCAGCAGCGTGAACGGCTGGTTCTTGGCGAAGCCCTGCAGCCAGCTCGGCAGGAAGTCCGGGTTGATGAAGGTGCTGCTGACGAAGGTCAGCGGGAAGATGATCGAGAAACCGATCGAATTGACCGCCTCGACCGTCTTCAGCGCCATGCCGATGATCGCGCCGAGCCACGCGAGCGTGAACGCCATCAGCAGCATCAGCCCGATCGCCGCCAACCAGCCGGTGATACCGGCATCGGGCCGGAAGCCGACCAGCAGGCCGACGCCGATCGTGATCGTCGTCGTGAAGATCGCGATCCCCATGTCGGCCAGGATGCGGCCGAAGACGACCGCCGAGCGCGACATCGGCAGCGACGCGAACCGGTCCATCAGCCCTTCCTTGGCGTCCATCGCCAGGCCGAGACCGGTGTTCATGCCGCCGAAGACGAGCCCCTGCACGATGATGCCCGCGACGAGGTAGTTGACCGCGTCGACCCCCGCTGGCAAGGTCGCCTGGACCGTGTCGGCGAAGATATAGCGGAACAGCAGCAGGAACATGATCGGCATGATCGTGACGCCGATCAGCCAGTCGAGCATCCGCGGGATGCGGATCAGGTGGCGCTTCGCCAGCACCAGCGCGTCGATGAGGACGCTGGCCGGCTTGCTGCGTCGAACGAAGTCGAGATCCGGCGCCTCGGCGCGCGGCTTGGTGACCACGGCCGGCGGCTGGAGGGTATTGGTACTCATGCGGCGTTCTCCGTGGAGCTCCCCGCCTCCTCGGCGGGACGTCCCGTGAGGGTCAGGAAGACCTCGTCGAGCGTCGGGCGGCGCAGGGCGATGTCGGTCAGCTCCAGGCCGGCCGAATCAAGACGCCGCAGCGCCTCCGGCAGCCCTCGCCCGCCGGCCACGAACGGCACGGTGAGCTGGTTGTCATCGGTGTCGACATGGACCTCGCCGTCGCCATCGGCGAGCCCGACGATCTCGCGCAGCGTGCGCTCGGCCAGGGCCAGGTCGGTGCCGTCGGGGACGCTGATTTCCAGTCGCTCGCCGCCGAGCTGGGCCTTGAGCGTGCTGGCGGTGCCCTCGGCGATGACGCGGCCGTGATCGATCACGACGATGTTGTCGGCGAGCCGGTCCGCCTCTTCGAGGTACTGCGTCGTCAGCAGGACCGTCGTGCCGTCGCGAATGAGATCCTCGATCACCTCCCACATGCCGTTGCGGCTGCGGGGATCGAGCCCGGTGGTGGGCTCGTCGAGGAAGATCACTGGCGGCGCGACGATCAGGCTGGCGGCGAGGTCGAGGCGCCGGCGCATGCCGCCCGAGTAGGTCTTCAACGAGCGGTCGGCGGCGTCGGTGAGGTCGAACCGCTCCAGCAGCTCGACGGCGCGTTGCTTCGCGGATTTCATGGAGAGCCGGTAGAGCTGGCCGAACATGATCAGGTTCTCGCGGCCGGTCAGCACCTCGTCGACCGCGGCGTACTGCCCGGTCAGACCCATGCGCTGTCGCACCTGCTCGGGGTGAGCGATCACGTCGACCCCCGCGACCTCGGCGCGGCCGGAATCCGGCTTGAGCAGCGTCGTCAGGATGCGCACCGCCGTCGTCTTGCCGGCCCCGTTCGGGCCCAGCAGCCCCAGCACGGTCCCTTGCGGAACGCGCAGGTCGATGCCGTCAAGCGCCCGGGTCTTCCCGAACGACTTGGTCAGTCCTTCCGCGACAATGGCGGCGTCGTTGCCGCCGCGGCGTGTTGCCATGGTTCATCCATCCTTCTGTACGGACACTAGCTCCGGACCCGGATTATCCGTGCGGTCCAGTATGCCGGTTCGGTGCCCGCCGGTCAACTCTCGGCGAACCAACCCGGCGGGAACGCGCCGGCTCGCCACTTGAGTTTGCGCCGGCGGCACGATCGCGGCTTCTCCATTTTTGCGGTCGACTTTGAGAAATCTCTAAGCTCGGCCGACGTGGCATCCCGACGCGTTCCCTCTCGACGAATTCGACGGCATGGTCGATGCTGAAACGCATCCTGATGGCAAACGTGAGGAGACATGGGCCATGACGAACGATTTCTTTCCCGACAACAGCCGCGAGCTGGACCGCTGGCGGCACGAGCTCGCCCCCGCGCAGCATGAGGCCTGGCGCGCGTTCAGCAAGGCCACCTTCGCCGCGGGCGCGCTGGACGAGAAAACCAAGCAGTTGATCGCGATCGCGGTCGCCCACGCGACACAGTGCCCGTGGTGCATCACCGGTCACACGAAAGGCGCGGCGAAGGCCGGCGCGACGCCCGAGGAGATCATGGAAGCGATATGGGTCGCCGCCGAGATGCGCTCGGGCGCCGCGTATGCCCACTCGACCTATGCGCTTCGCACCCTTGAGGAAGAGCAGCAGCGCGAACGCGAGGCCGCCGACTAGCCTGATCGCGGTTCCCGCCGTCCAACCGGGAACCGCGACCCGGCGTTCAGGATCGCAACCAGGTTGCGCGATTCCGTGACGAAAGTGTCACGATTGCGTGTCGTGTGCTGATGAGTTGATGCTGTCGGAACCGACCCGCGGCGCCGGCCCCCTCCCAACATGCGCGAGTCGACGCGCACGACACCAACGCCATTCCTCGCTCCCCTCACGTGACGGCAAATTGATGCCGACTTTCCGCCCCGAGCTGACCCGATTGGTATACTCAAGCGAACAACCGCTACGGGGGCTCGGGGAGCCGGGCTGAGAGGGCGACCGCATCCGTCGCCGACCGTTTGGACCTGATCCGGGTAATGCCGGCGCAGGGAGGCACCGATGCCCGCACCACCTGACACGCCACCGCGCATCCGGCTCGACGCCGTCGACGCCACCTATGTCGAGGACGGCGAGACGCTCGACGCGCTCCACGACATCACCTTTTCCGTCTCCGACGGGGAGCTCGTCGCCCTCGTCGGGCCATCCGGCTCGGGCAAGAGCACCCTGCTCGACATCGTCTCGGGGCTCTACGCACCAGCCGGCGGACAGGTGCTGCTCGACGGCGTCGCCCTGCCCACCGCGGAACGCCTCGGCAAGTCCTCCTACATGCGCCAGCGCGACCTGCTGCTGCCGTGGCGCAGCGCCGTCGACAACGCCGCGATCGCGCTCGAGATTCACGGCGTCCCCCGGCGCGAGGCCCGCCGCCGCGCCCGCGCGCGCTTCCCGGAATTCGGTCTGGGCGGGTTCGAGGACGCCTGGCCGGCCCAGCTCTCCGGCGGCATGCGCCAGC
>JAEVYR010000558.1 GCA_023392645.1 Chloroflexota bacterium
GCTCGGAATGACATCGAAACCTGGCCTCTGGAATCGTTCGTTGGGCAAAGCCAACGCACTCGTGCACCCCGGCGCCGGTCTACGAGGTGGTCGCCTCCGGTCGCGACTCCGGCGCGCGCACCTGCAACGCGTGCAGCACCGCCAGGCTCGAAATCGGCCGCTCCGCCACGTGCTGCACGTAATCCGTCAGCGCACGCTCCACCTGCTGCCGGGACGCCTCGTCGAGCTTCAACGTCAGCAACCGCCCCAGCCCGTCCCGCTGCATCGTCCGCAGGTACTTCTGCGCGTTCACCGACAGCGCCACCGCGCCGGGATCCGTTGCCCGGCACCGCGGGCAGATCACCCCGCCCTCACGCACCGAGAACGCGTTGGCCTGCTCGGTGACCGCTTCCCGGCAAATCGGGCACTCATGCAGCTGTGCCTGAAAACCGCTCGCCTCCAAAAGGGCGTACTCGAAATAGCGGGTCAGCGCCCACGCGTCGACACCGTCCGACAGCAGCGCCAGCGTCTCCGCCAGCAAGGCGTACACCCGCTCGTTCGGTTCGTCATCCTGGGTCAGGGTGCGCACGAGATCGGCGAGGTAGCTGGCCGACGCGAACGCCTGCAGGTCGTCACGCAACCCGGGGTGCGTCGCCAGCGTCTCGACGCCCCGCACGCCGTCGAGGCTGCGCCCCTTGTAGAGGTGCACGACAACACGATTCAGCAGGTCGAGCGAGCGCCCGTTGCGGCTCTCGGCCTTGCGCGCGCCCTTGGCGATGATGGATTTCCGGCCGCCGCGGACCGAGAATATGTCGTAGATGCGATCCGCCTCACCGAGGTTCCGGCGAGCGAGCACGATCGCTTCGGTGGAGTAGAGTCGTTCTCGCAGGGAGTCGGGCATCGGGGTCATCCGCTGGTCGGCGAAGCGTGTACACGGGCACGATTGCGGCACGGCTGCAGCGATTTCGCAACATCTCGCGTCATGTCTATTGTACCGGGTTTCCGCGGAATGGTAGGGTTTTCAGCATGACTGACGTTACGTTCCTCACGGCGTTCATCGCTGGCATCTTCTCCATTTC
The DNA here is from genome assembly GCA_023392645.1 of Chloroflexota bacterium. Taxonomy (GTDB): domain Bacteria; phylum Chloroflexota; class Chloroflexia; order Thermomicrobiales; family UBA6265; genus JACCVC01. The sequence goes on from JAEVYR010000558.1 coordinate 1,059, forward strand.
ATCGCCCTGCGTGCTGCCCCTGATCCCGATCTACCTGACCCACATCGCGGGAGTCTCGGCGGGCGAGTCGGGTGCTCGCGCCCGCGCGATCGTGATCCGCAACGCCGCCGCCTACGTGCTCGGGTTCTCCGTCATCTTCATCGCCCTCGGCGCCGCGCTGGGCACCGCCGGCGCTCGCGCCGGATCCCTGGACTTCATTACACAGAACCGCCTCTGGCTCGTACGCATCGGCGGCGTGCTCCTGGTGCTGCTCGGGCTCCACCAGATCGGCTGGATCACCATCCCGTTCATGAACCAGACGCGGCGCGCCGAGATCGAAGCCGGCAATCCCGGCACCGTAACTTCGTCGTTCCTGATTGGCGTCACGTTCGGCGCGGGGTGGTCCCCGTGCGTCGGGCCGATCCTCGGCGCGATTCTGACGATGGCCGCCGGCCAGGGCAGCATCACGCAGGCCACCCTGCTGCTGACCGTCTACTCGCTCGGCCTGGCGGTGCCGTTCATGCTCGCCGCGATCGCCTTCGGCACCGCCCCGGGCGTCATTCGCAAGCTCAACAGCCGGCTCGGCATGGTCACGACCATCACCGGCGCCGTCATGATCGGCGTCGGGCTGATCATGGTGCTCGGCGTGTACGAGCAAATCTTCACTGAAATCATTCGCAACGCGCCGTGGCAACCCTACGAGCCGTCGATTTAGTCGTACACTCGCCAGCAGTGCCTGCTCGCACCCGGATCGGACATTCCTGACGCATGGCCCAGCTCACCGCGACAACCGGATCGCCATCGCGCTCCCCGCTCGAAATCGTCGTCGATCGCATCTGGCGGTTCTTCTGCTCGGTGCGCGCCGCGGTGGCCGAAATCGCCTTCCTCGCGCTGCTGGTCCTGATCGGCACGCTTCGCGGCAGCGAGGTGCCACAGTGGATGGCCGACGGCTGGCCCGCGTTGCAGCCCCTGGTCGACCGCTGGTACGACTTCGATGTCTTCTCCAGCGCAATCTTCGCCATCACGCTGGCCGTGATCGCCGTCGCCATCGCGATCTGCACCATCAACCGTGCCCCCGGCATCTGGCAGACGATCAGCGCGCCTCGCGTCCGCACCTCGCCCGGGTACATCCGCAACGCCGAGGTCAACGCCGTCTACACCACCGCCACGCCCGCCGGGCAGCTCCACGGCGACATCGAGTCCGTCCTTCGGCAAAAGCGCTACCGGTTCATGACGGAACAGGTCGGCGACCAGATCCACTTCTACGCCGACAAGAACCGCTGGTCCAGGCTCGGCACCTACCCGTTCCACCTCGCGCTCATCCTGCTGCTCGTCGGCGGCATCGTCTCGTCGATGTGGGGCTTCCGCGACGTCGAGTTCGCGGTCGCCGAGGGCGAAACGCGCCAGGTCGGTCACGGCACCGATCTCAGCGTCGAGCTGGTCCGCTTCACCGACACCTACATCGCCACCGGCGACGCGAAGCAGTACCGGAGCAACGTCGTCATCTATGATGACGGGGAAAAGGTGAAATCCGGAGACATCACCGTCAACAACCCCATCAGCGCCGGCGTGGCGACGTTTTACCAGGCCAGCTTCGGCATTTCGGCCGACATGGTCGTCAAGGATGCCAACGGCGTCGAGCTCTACAATCAGCCGCTCGAGATGGGCTTCTTCAACCTCCGCGTCAATCCGGACGCTCCCGCCGGCCTGATCCGCCTGCCGGCCCTCAACAAGCAGGTGATCGTGGTCGGGCCGGACACCAACCGCTCGAACCAGCCGGAGCTCGACGACCTCGGGCTGGAGAATGGCCAGGTCTGGGTGCAGGTGACGCCGATCGACGGCCCCATGAATGACGACACCATCGACCGCGCGATCCTCGACCAGGGCGAGCCGATCGACGTCGGCGGGCTCAACGTCACATTCGAGCGCGAGTCGCGCTTCACGGTGCTGCAGGTCGCGTACAACCCCGGCATCCCCATCTTCATCATCGCCGCCGTCATGATGATCGGCGGTCTCGCAGTCACGTTTTACTTCCCGTTGCGGCGCATCCGGGGCATCATCCAGCAGTCCGCCGAGGGCGGCACGCTGATGATGACGCCGCTCGCCAAACGCGACTGGGGTGGCAAGCGCGAGTTCTTCGCGCTCGTCAACAACGCCGACCAGCGCCTCGGCGCGAAGGGTGCCGTCAAGCGTCCGGACGACGAAGGCAACTGGCACGACACAACCGACGAGAAAAGCCGGTAGACTGATCTCGGCACGAGATATGCGGCATCCGGCCGGCAACGGATGTCGCGGGAATCGGGGAGAAGCCCATGGAAGCGCTCGTCAAGCTGTCGTTCTACATGTTCGCGGCCAGTTCGGTCGCGATCGGCGCCGCCAGTCTCAGCTACATCGCCTACACCATCGGCCGCGTGCGCGTCCGCCGAGCGACCATGGCCACCTCGGCCGGCACGACGATGACGAGCAGCACCGCCGAGATCGGCCCCGGCAACATCAGCTTCGGCCAGTGGGGCACGATGCTGAGCTGGTTCGGCCTCGTCTTCGCCTTTTTCGCGGTCCTCTTCCGCACGATTGCCGCCGAGCGCCTGCCGACGGCCAACATGTACGAATTCTCGCTGACGTTCATCCTCGCGATCATGATCATGTACGTGCTGTTCGAGCGGATGTACAACATCCGCCAGCTCGGCGCGATTGTCCTGCCGATCGCCTTCGGCATGACCGTTTACATCTGGGCGCTGCCGGCCAGCATGCGCGAGATCACGCCCCTCATCCCCGCGCTCCAGTCGCGGCCGATCATGACCGTGCACGTGTCGTCGGCGATCTTCGCCTACGCGACCTTCGCGGTGTCCTTCGCCGCCGCCGTCTTCTTCCTCGTCAAGCAAAAGTGGGGCATCCGCTGGCTGCCGAGTCTCGAGGTCCTCGACGACGTCGCCTTCCGCGCCGTCGGCATCGGCTTCCCGCTCCTGTCGCTCGTCGTCATCCTCGGCTCCGTGTGGGCGCACGAGGCCTGGGGC
>JAEVYR010000606.1 GCA_023392645.1 Chloroflexota bacterium
CCCCCCCCCCCCCCCCCCCCCCACGAATGCGAGCCACGCTAATAGATGTAGGCCAGGATGGAGAAAAGGGCTACGCCGGCGACGATCCAGCGCATCGACGCGACATCCGGGCGCGGCAGCTCGTCCCGGAACACGCTCTGCATGAGCACGCCCGCCAGGACCGCGATCGAAAGATCCAGCACGGCCTCGGGGGGCTCGATGATCCGGTGCGCCAGCCAGCCGAGCAGCGGCGCCGCCGCCAGGACGAGACGCCCCGTGGTCCGGAACTGTCCCTCGGCGTGGGCGCGCAGCAGGTAGTCCTTGTAGACGACGTGAATGCCCAGCGCGATGCCGCTGGCGGCCGCGAACACGAAGTCCTCGGCGACATCCTTCGGCAGGGTGAACACCACCATCGATGTGTAGAAGACCAGGATGCCGATGTGCAGCCAGAACACCGACGGCGGCCCGTGCGACGCCGTGGCGTCATCCGTCCCGCTCGCGTCCCAGCGCTGGCGGAAGCGGAGGATGAGCCAGGCCTCGAGCGCAAAGAAGACCAGGAAGCTCGTCAGGGTCACGATGTGGACGTGATCGCCGAGCCATGCATGCACGGCATCGATCTCGGGAAAAAGCTGCAGGAAGACGTATGCCAGCCCGACACCGCCCCCGAATGACTGCACCTGACGACCGTAGCGACCGATCAGCGCGCGCAGCTCCGGGCCGAACACCTGCATGGTGGCGAGCAGCACGGCGGTGACGAGTGCGTAGTCCAGCGGGTCGCCCACAGTCGCGCGCCTCTCGGTTCATGATGCGGGATATCCATCAGGCGCTGGCCCCCGGCGCCTGCTCCCGGTTTTCGTAGTCCCTCGGATCACAATACTGCCTCACGGCATCGCGCGTCGAGAGGCAAGCACGGACCGGCGCGACGATTGCCGGCTGCACAACGGTTGGCCCGAATCTCGCCTCAGGCGGCCGAGTCCGGCTGGGAGCGGGCATGGTCTATCGCTCCGGCGAAGCCGGCCAGGCTGTGCTCGATCATCGCGTCGCTGGCGGTCAGCGAGATGCGAAAGAACCCGGGAATCTCGGCAACGGTCCCCGGCAGGCAGACGATGCCACGGGCCATCAGCTCGCGACAGAACGCGATGTCGTCCTCCCACGGCGATCGGGGCAACAGGTAAAAGGTCCCTTCGGGCGTATGCGTCTCGTACCCGATCTCGCGCAGCGCCGCCGCCATGCGGTCCCGCTTCGCCTGGAGGCGGGCGATATCGATCGTCAGCCGCTCGTAATGGGCGATGCCGTGCTGCATGATCGCGTTGGGGAAGAGCCATCCGCCGGCGACCTGCACCATCTGGATCGCCTGGCGCATCTCCTCCCGATTCGGCAGCTCCGGCGGCAGCGCCAGGTAGCCCAGCCGCTGGCCCGGCGACAGCAGGACCTTCCCGTAGGAATACGTCATCAGGGCGTACGGGTAGTACGCCAGCGGCGAGTGGAACGGCGCGCCGTCGAAGCGAATGCGGCGATAGGGCTCGTCGGAGATGAGCCAGATCGGCCGGCCCTGCCGGCGCGAGGCGCGATCGAGCAGATCGGCGAGCTCGGTCAGCAGCGCGGGCGGATAGATGCGGCCGGTGGGGTTGTTGGGTGAATTGACGATGATTGCCCGGGTGCGCGGCGTGATCGCCGCCTCGATCGCGCCGAGATCGAGATCGAACGTCTCGCGATCGACCGAAATCTTGACCGGCACGCCGCCGGCGCTGACCACCATCGCCTCGTAGAAGAACCAGGGCGGCAGGTTGATGAGGACCTCGTCACCCGGATCGACGACGAGCTGCATCGCGGCCGCCAGCGCCCCGAAGGCCCCCGTTGTCATCGCGATATCCGCCGGCTCGAAGGGGATGCCGAGCTCCTCCCGCAATGCCGCGGCGACGACCTCCTGCGATTCCGGCTCGCTGAGCTTGTAGGCGAACCAGTCCTTGTCGCCGGGAACGGCCGCCTGCCGAAGCGCCTCGACGAGACCCGGCAGCGGCATCTCCTGGGGGTTGCCGGGCGCGAAGTTGTCGACGTTCGGATCCGCCATCGCGGCGGCGAACGCCGGGTCGGCGTACCAGCCGAGGAAATGCCGCATCGCGTGCGCGAGCGCGTCGGTACGCGTGCTGACCTGATGCTCCATGCCGATCATCCTTCCGGGCGGGATGCCGGCGAGCGTCGGTTTCGCCCCCGGCGCGGGTGGTGGTTGAGGAGGTCCCGCACCATCGTAGGGAGTGACGCGCGGCGCTGTCTACGACCGTCGCGGACCCCGACTGGCCCCTCGGAGCGGGTCGGGCACGTCAGGATTCGGCATCGCGCCGGGCACGATCGGCGTCGCCCGGTTGCTCGGGAGCAAGATCGGCGTCTTCCGGCGGAAGACCACCGAGGTACGGGTAGCTCGGGTACATGTACCCCTCCGCCCAGAACGGGGCGTAGCCGTAGTGGGCGTACGCGCGTTCCCAAAGATCGAGGCTGTCATCATGCACCAGCTCCGGATCGTAGGCGGGCGCGGCGACGATGTGCTCGCGCGAGCGATCGACGTGCACGTTGTCGGCGTCGATACCGCTGATCGCGTCGACCGGGATCAGGAATTTCCTCTCGCCGAGCCCGAGGAACCCTCCCGCGCCAACCTGGAGGAAACGCACCTTCTCCTCGTCCTCGTCGAGCATCACATCTTCGACCTTGCCGATGTCGTTCCCGTCGACATCGACCACGGTGCGACCGCGGACGTCCGCGGCAGGGTCTTTGGGCGTGAGCTCGGCGTCGTTCATGCTGACGATGCGGCGGTTGTCGTCGGCGGCCATAGAGTCCTCCCTTTCGAATACGACCACGGCCAGTCGCACATGGCGCCGGGTCGCTGTGGTGGGCGCCTTGCAGGCGGCATGCCATGACCCACCGCTGCCATGGACAGGCGTCGAACATGCCAGGAGGGCCGGGGCGATAGGCCCCGCCCCC
>JAEVYR010000004.1 GCA_023392645.1 Chloroflexota bacterium
CCCCCCCCCCCCCCCCCCCCGCCCCCCCCCCCCCCCCCCCCCCCCCGGGGGGGGCCCCGCTTGTCAGATCGAGTCTCGCGCGGCACCATCTCCACACATCGTTCCAGCGAGCGGGAAGGGGATGGCATGCAGGCGAGACGAGAGCAGCGCGACGACCGGCCGAACATCATCGTGATCCTGTCCGACGACCAGGGCCCCTGGGCGATGGGCTGCGCCGGCAATCACGAGATTCGCACCCCGACACTCGATCGTCTCGCCGCCGAGGGAACGCGCCTCGACCGCTTCTTCTGCGCCTCTCCGGTGTGCTCGCCCGCGCGCGCCTCGCTGCTCACCGGCCAAATCCCCTCGCAGCATGGCGTCCACGACTGGCTCGCCGCCGGCAACATGCCCGCCGACCCGCGCGGCCCGATCCGCTACCTCGATGGCAAGCCGACCTACACCGACGTCCTTGCCGCGCACGGCTACACCTGCGGGCTTTCCGGCAAATGGCACCTCGGTGACTCGATGGCGCCACAGCACGGCTTTTCCCACTGGTACGCGCATCAGAAGGGCGGTGGACCCTACTACAACGCACCGATGATCCGCGACGGCGAGCCGTACGAAGAGCCGGCCTACCTCACCGACGCCATCACCGACGACGCGCTCGGGTTCATCGAGCGCCAGGCGGCCGCCGGCGGCCCGTTTTACCTCAGCGTCAACTACACCGCGCCGCACTCGCCGTGGATCGACAACCACCCGCAGGAGATCGTCGATTCGTACGCCGACTGCCCGTTCGAGACGATCCCTCGCGACCCGGTTCACCCGTGGGCGGTGCCGGGCTGGACGCCGGAGCCGGAAAGCGACCGCTGGTGGGATCAATTGAGGGGATACTTCGCGGCGGTGACGGCGATGGACGCCAACATCGGCCGCATCGTCGACCTGCTCGACCGGCGTGGCTTGCGCGAGAGCACGATCGTCGTCTTCCTCGGCGACAACGGCTTCAACACCGGCCATCATGGTCTCTGGGGCAAGGGAAACAGCTCGTTCCCGCTCAACATGTACGATAATTCGGTGCTGGTGCCGGCGATCTTCAGCCAACCGGGGACGATCCCCAGCGGCGCCGTCCGATCGGAGATGGTCAGCGCGATCGATTTCGCGCCCACGCTGCTGGCGATGCTCGGGCTGGCGATGCCGAATGCCGCCGACCTGCCCGGCCGTGATTTCACGCATCTCCTGTCGGACCATGCTGAGGCGCAAGGCTCGTCGCGCGACGAGATCGTCGTGTTCGACGAGTATGGCCCGGTGCGGATGATCCGCACTGGCGCGTGGAAGTACGTCCATCGCTATCCCTACGGTCCGCACGAGCTCTACAATCTCGCCAGCGACCCCGACGAGCGCGAGAACCTGGTCGACGTGCCCGATCACCTGGAGCGCGTCGTGGAGATGCGCGGCCGGCTCGATCGCTGGTACCGTCGCTGGGTCGATCCGGCGGTCGACGGCGCCCGCGAGGCGGTCACCGGCACCGGGCAGGTCGATCTCGCCGGGCTCGGCGGGGAGGGACGTCTCGCCTACCTGCAGGACCAGCGACTCGAAACCGAAGCGGCGCGGCGCGCCCGATCGTAAAGGAAACGCACGCTCCCCACGGCAGCGCACGGGAGGGGTTCGTGCCCTCCCTCGTCACGGAGGCTCTACGATGGCTGACACGATCTGGCCCCGGGAAGGCGAGCTGGTGCAGGGGTGGTTCGCGATCGACGAGCCGGCACCGGGCGTCTTCCGCATCCAGGAACCGCTCCATGACGAGAACGTCAAGTCGTTCCTCGTGCTCGGCACCGAGCGCGCCGCCCTGATCGACACCGGCATGGGCGTCGCCGATATCGCCGCCGCCGTGCGCTCGCTGACCGACCTGCCGGTGACCGTCATCAACAGCCACGCCCATTGGGACCACATCGGTGGCAACGCCGGCTTCGACGAGATCTGGATTCACGAGGCCGAAGCGGAGGGGATCGTCTCCGGCGTGTCGAACGACGTCCTCCGGCCGTGGTTCTCGCCCGAGCGACTGCGCGGCCCGCTGCCTCCCGGCATTTCGGCCGAGCGTATCGGCTATCCACCGACGCCGCCCACCGGCACGCTGACGGGCGGCGAGGAGATCGACCTCGGCGAGCGCGGGCTGGAGGTGATCCACGCGCCCGGACACTCGCCCGGCGGCATCGCGCTGTGGGACGAAGGCAACCGGATCCTCTTCAGCACCGACGTCGCCTATCCGTGCACCCTTTACGTCTACAGCCGCGACGATCTGGCGACCTACCTGCGCACCTTCGATCGGCTCGTGGCGCTCGACCCGCGGCCGCTGGCGGTCTACGGCTCCCACTGTGACGTCGAGATGCCGGTGGGGATGCTGACGGCGCAGCGAGCCGCAATCGCGGCGATCGCCGGCGGGTTGGAGCCGACCCGCGAGCTGCCCGACGGCATCCTCCGCTGGGAGTTCGCCGGCTTCGCGCTGCAGCCGTGATAGGGACCGCCGGTCGCCCAACGTCCCCGAGAACCGCGCTGTGCCACGCGGCGAAATGCTAGACCCCGCGCGGGCCGGCGAGATCGACGAGGGCGGTTGCCAGCTCCTGCAGCCGGTCGTCGATGAACGACACCGTCCACACCGTCTGATCATCCCGGCCGCCAAACACGATCGTCTGCGCGTTTCCGACCGCCTCGCTGCCGAACTCCTCGAAAAAGGCAAACGGCACGCCGTTCGTCGGCGCCAGGTTCCACGCCTTCAGCGTGAACGGCGGCCGCTGGATGCCGTTCCAGACGATGTCGTTGATCGTCTCGGCCATGTCCAGCTCGGGTTTCAGCGTCGCCGCCATCGCATGCCCAACCGGGTAGGTGTCCTGACGATACTGAAGCGCCACCGGCATGTAGGCGGCGTAGTCGGGGATGAACCGCGCGTCCTCCACCATCTCGCCAGCGGCCCGCCCCATCGTCGGCGGCAGCGACCGGATGATGTCCGGCGACGAACCGACCACGCGATCGAGGCTCCACGGCACCACCCCGGCCTGGTCGATGTAGGCGAGCGCGTTGTAGTGCCAGATTTGCGATTCCACCCACGCCCGGTCACGACCGAAGAACCACCGCCACTCGCCCTCGGCGAACGCCAGCCGCACCACATCGCTGATCGGCGGCGCGCTGTCGAAGGTCTGGGTGAACGACACCTCGGCCACGCCGCGATAGGTGACGCCGTTCACCGGCCACATCCAGTCGACGAACCGCACGCCGGTGGCGATCGCCTGGTGCGGCCCCTTCGGTTGCCATTCGTCGCGATACCACCCGATCACGACGTGGCGCGGGACGATCGCCTGCGCGTCGGGGTGCATTCGCGCATAAAATGTGTACAGCGCCGGCAGATGCCCGGTCGCCTCCAGCCGCGACAGCTCCTCGCATGCGGCCATCGCGCCGCGGGCGCGGTCATCGGCGCCCTGGGCGACGACCTCACGCGGCATCCAGCGCGCGCCGGTCAGCGCGAGGGCGGTGCCGAGCATCGAGCGTCGATCGAAGCTGAAGCGGCGGTCCATGGCGTTCTCCAGACCTGCGCGGGGCGTCGACGTACATATCGTACGTACAGCATACCGGAAATGCCCGGTTATCGGAAGGCACGACAACCGCATACCGCCCAAACCGCCGGATATGCGGGTGCTGCGCTACGATGCCCCACAGCGAGCGACACAAGCGACAGGAGGGCGCGATGACACCGCAGGATTACAACCGCCTCGCGGAGGCGTACGGGAGGCACCGAACGCTCCATCCCTACGTACTGAGCGCGCTGATCGAGCAGGGGAGAGTCGGTGAGGAATCGCGCGTGCTCGAGATCGGATGCGGCACCGGCAACTACATCCGGGCGATTGCCGGCGCCACCGGCGCGATCTGCACCGGCGTCGAACCGAGTCACGAGATGCTCCGGCGAGCCCGCACCGTCGCCGGCCTGCCATCCGCTCGCCGCGCTGCCGACCAGTCGGAGGTGACCTTCATCGCGGGTCGCGCCGAGGACTTGCCGCTCTCCGACCGGCAATTCGACCTGGTCTACTCGGTCGACGTGATCCACCATGTCGAGAACCGCGATGCCGCCGCGCGCGAGATGGCGCGCGTGCTGAAACCCGGTGGCCCCGTGATGATCGTCCCCGAGAGCGAAG
>JAEVYR010000060.1 GCA_023392645.1 Chloroflexota bacterium
CCCCCCCCCCCCCCCCCCCCCCGCCCCCGGCCGCCCCCCCGCCCCCCCCTACCCCGCACAGGGTGGCCGAACGAGGGAGGGGGCAGGCGACTGTGTCGTGCCGCCCGTTTGTTGGGGCCGCAACAGGGGCGGCGCTACGAGACGGCTGCCGCGGGATTCATCAGTCGGCCTGGGCGGTTGGTGGCGCGTGGCGGCCGAGCTCATGCTCCAGCTCGTCGAGCGCGGCGCCGCCGGCCATCATCGAGATGACCTCCTCGCGCGTCGTCTCGTCCTTGCGGAAGGTGCCGAGCGAGCGGCCACGACTCAACAGCGTGAACACGTCACCGATCGCCCACGCGTGATGGGCGTTGTGGGTGATGAAGATCACCCCCAGGTTCTGCTCGCGGGCGCGAGCGATGTGGCGCAGCACCACGCCGGCTTCCTTGACGCCCAGCGCCGCCGTCGGCTCGTCCAGAATCAGCACGTTAGCGCCGAAGTGGACGGCCCGGGCGATCGCGACGGACTGCCGCTCGCCGCCGGAGAGCGTGCCGACCGGTTGCGAGGTGTCGCGGATGGCGATGCCCATGCGGTTCAGCTCGGCGCGGGTGATCGCGTCGGCGCGCTCGACATCGAAGCGCCGGAACGGACCCCAGCCCTTCACTGGCTCGGAGCCGAGGAAGAAGTTCCGCGAGACGCTCATCAGCGGGATCATCGCGAGATCCTGGTAGGCGGTGGCGATGCCGGCTCGCAGGGCGTCGCGCGGCGAGCCGAAGCGGACGGCGACGCCGTCGATCAGCATCTCGCCGGTGTCGGGCGGATGGACGCCGCTGAGGATTTTGATCAGCGTCGATTTGCCGGCGCCGTTGTCGCCCAGCAGGCAGTGGACCTGGCCGGCGGAGACCGCCAGCGAGACGTCGTGCAGCGCCTGGACGTTGCCGAACGCCTTCGACACGTTGCGTACCTCGACCATCGGTGCCGTCGCGGTATCGGTCATCAGCGGACCTCCATCGCTCGCGCGCGGACATAGCGATTGATCAACACGGCGATCAGCACCATGCCGCCGAGGAAGACCTGGAACCAGTCGGCATCGACACCGGCGAAGACGATGCCCTGCCGCACCATGCCGAAGATGAGGGCGCCGATCGCCGCGCCGATCGCGGAGCCGTAGCCGCCGGTCAGCAGCGTGCCACCGATGACGACGGCGATGATCGCGAAGAACTCCTGCTGTTGCCCCCTCAGGACGTCCGCGCCGGTGGAGCTGACGACCTGGATCACAGCGACGAGCCACGCCGCCACGGCGGTCAGCACGAAGAGCGAGATCTTCACGCGATTGACCGGGACGCCGACATTGCGCGCGGCCTGCTCGTTGCCGCCGGCGCCGAAGATCCAGTTGCCGAAGGGGGTTCGCAGCAGCACCCACGTCGCGATCGCGGTCAGGCCGAGCCACCAGGCGATCGAGATCGGGAAACCGGTGCCCCCGATCGTGATCGTGGAATCGAAGACGTTCTTCGCGTAGGAATAGCCGTCGGCATCGGTCAGCCCTCCCACCTGGGTGCGGCCCGTTTTGAGCCGGGTCAGCGCGATGGTGAGCCCGCGAAAGACGAACAGCGTCGCCAGCGTGATGATGAACGACGGCAGGCCGGACCAGCGAACGAGGATGCCGTTCACCAGCCCGATCACGATCGCGGCCGCCAGCGAGACGAGGATCGCCAGCCAGATATTCCAGCCGAGCTCCATCGAGCCAATCGCGATGATCATGCCGGTGGCGCCGATGATGGAGCCGATCGAGAGGTCGAACTCGCCGGCGATCATTAACAGCGACACGGCCAGCGCGAGGATGCCGAGCTGGGCGGAGACTTCGAGGTAGCTGGCGGTGCCGCGCCCGGAAAGGAAGCCGCGATCGCCGGCGACGATGGCGAAATAGATCCACAGGGCGGCGGCGCCGACGATGGCGCCGACTTCGGGCCGCAGCAGGAGCTGGCGCAGCATGCTGGTGCCGCGGAGACGGTCGTCTGGTTCGAGCATCGGCTCGTTACGCTCGGTTTGCGTTGCTGACATCGGGGAGGATGGTGCTCCGGTGCGAATCTCGCCGTGATGCCGCCACCGGGACGGCACCACGGGGATGGTGATGGGAGGGGGCGAGCCCCGCTCGTTCGTCGGCTTTCTCGGCTAGCGGGTGCCCTGGTCGACGAGCTCGATCACCTGGTCGACGTTGGTGGCGTCGACGAAGCCCGGGCCGGTCATGACGACATCGTTGGCGACCATGTTGCCGTTTCGCGCGTAAAGCGTCAGGAATACGATCGGCAGGTAGCCCTGCATGTACTGCTGCTGGTCGATCGCGAAGAGGACGGTGCCGTCCTGGATGCCCTGCAGCACTTCCGGCGAGAGATCGAAGGTCGCGAGCTTGACGGTGTCACTGACCCCGGCCGATTCGATCGCCATCAGCGCCGGCTGCGCGCCCGTCGGACCGAGCGTCATGATGCCGTTGATGTCGGGGTTGGAGGTCAGGGCCGCCTCGACGCGCTGCTGCGCCTCGGTCGGGTTGTTCAGGTCGATCACGAGCTGCTCGACGGTGCCACCGCTCTCGGCGAGGCCGTCGGTGAAGCCACGGCAACGCTCCTCGAGCCCGGCGTTGCCGGCTTCGTGGATGAGGCAGATCGCGTTGGTGACGCCTTCCTCGCCCATGCGCTCGCCACCGCCGAGTCCGGCATCGTACTCGGTCTGGCCGACATGGGTGAGGATGCCGAGATCACTGGCGACATCCGCGCCGGAGTTGATCGAGATCACGGGGATGCCGGCATCCACCGCCGCCTGGATCGATGGCGTGAGGGCATCGGCGTCCGGGATCGACACGACGAGGCCGTCCGGCTCGGAGGCGACGGCGGCATCGATGAGCTGGGACATGGCAACCATGTCGTAGGTCGACGGAGCCTGGTATTCGACGGTGACGCCGAGGTCCTGCGAGGCCTGGTCGGTGCCGCGCTGAACGACGGACCAGAAGGGATCGGCGGCCTGCCCGTGGGTGACCACGACGAAGCGGAGCTCGTCGCTGTCCTGGGCGCTCGCGACGCTCATCACGCCGAGCGAGCTCGCCAGCAGCATCACGACCAGCACCAAACGGGAAACGTTGCGCATTCGGGTTTCCTCCTCATCGAGCGGTTCGCGCGGTCCAGTCGGGACCCGGGCACATCCTCCCCGTCACGTTCGGCCACAAGGGCTATGGTCGGACCGGGCCTTGCGGGAACCGGCGGCGTGAGCGAGCGAGCTGTGCGTACGCGCCCATGATACAGGGTTTTTCGGGTCTGGCGCGGCGAATA
>JAEVYR010000315.1 GCA_023392645.1 Chloroflexota bacterium
CGTCCTACATGCGCCAGCGCGACCTGCTGCTGCCGTGGCGGTCGGCGCTCGACAACGCCGCGATCGCGCTCGAGATCCACGGCGTCCCAGCGCGCGAGGCGCGCCGCCGCGCCCGCGAGCGCTTCCCGGAATTCGGCCTCGGTGGGTTCGAGGACGCCTGGCCGGCCCAGTTGTCCGGCGGCATGCGCCAGCGCGTCGCCTTCCTCCGCACCGTGCTGGCCGAGCGCCCGCGGCTGCTGCTCGACGAGCCCTTCGGCGCGCTCGACGCCCTCAACCGCGTCGTCCTGCAAACGTGGCTGCTCGAGTTGTGGGAGAAGGAGCGCCAGGCGGTGCTCTTCGTCACCCACGACGTCGACGAGGCCGTCTACATGGCCGACCGCGTCATCGTCCTCACCGCCCGGCCGGGCACCGTCGTCCACATCGAGGAGATCACCCTGCCTCGCCCGCGCACCCGCGCGATGCTGACCAGCGAGGCATTTCACCGGCACCGCGTCGCGCTGCTGGAGGCGCTCGGGCTGCTGGAAACGCCGGTCGATGCGATGATCGGGTCGCCGGCGTGACCGCGCTGCTGCGACGCTGGTCGCTTCCCCTGCTGCTGCTCGCGCTCTTCTTCGTGGCGTGGGAAATCGCCGTGCTCGTCAGCGACACCCCGGCGTGGATGCTGCCGAAGCCGAGCGCCGTCTGGGAGTCGTTCGTCGACAACCGCGCGCTGCTCTGGCGCCACACCCGCGTGACGCTGGTCGAGGTGCTGCTCGGCTTCGGCGTCGCGCTTGTCGCCGGCGTCGCGATCGGGGTGCTGATCGACACGTCGAGCATCGTCGAGCGGGCCGTCTATCCGCTGATCATCGCCAGCCAGACGATCCCGATGGTGGTGCTGGCGCCGCTGCTGCTGATCTGGTTCGGCTACGGCCTCACGCCGAAGGTGATCGTCGCGGCGCTGATCGCGTTTTTCCCGATCACCGTCAGCACCGTCGACGGGCTGCGGGCGGCCGACCGCGAGGTGATGTCGATGCTGCGCGCGTTCGGCGCCAGCCGGTGGGAGCGGTTTCGGATGGCGAAGCTGCCGGCGGCGCTGCCGTCGATTTTCTCCGGCGCGCGGATCGGCATCGCGGTCAGCGTGATCGCGGCGGTCTTCGGCGAGCTGGTCGGCGCGAGCGCCGGACTCGGCTACCTGATGCAGCGCGACAGCTCGCAGTTCCAGACGGCGCGGGTGTTCGCGGCGATCTTCATCCTGGCGCTGATGGGCGTCGGGTTGTTCGGGTTGATCGGCTTGCTTGAGAAGCTGCTGCTCCCCTGGCGCCGGTACACCACCGACCGCCCTTCGGCATGACGCCATGACGACTTCACGCGTACGTCTCCCCCGCTATCCACCTCTCCTCCACGGCAGGGACGGCCAGCTCCCCGCGAACCAGGCATGCGAGCCGGCACGACGCCGGACGATTCCGGGCGTCGATCGCCGCCGCCCGATGGACAACGTCCGCCATGGAGGATCCATTTCAATGTCGACCGCTGTTACCACCACTGTTTCCGCCCGTTTCCGGGAAGCCGCCGACGCGATCTGGGACGCGCAGCACGTGCACCCATTCGTGCGCGGCATCGGCGACGGCACCCTCGATCCCGACAGATTCGGGTTCTGGCTGCGACAGGACTGGCTCTACCTGATCGACTACAGCCGCCTGTTCGCCGCCGGGGTGCTGCGCGCGCCGGACCTCGCGTCGATGACGGCCTTCGCCGAGCTGATGCGCGGCATCATGGTGACGGAGATGGACCTGCACCGCTCCTACGTCGCCGGGTTCGGCATCACCGAGGCGGATCTGGAGCGCGAGACGAAGGCGCCGACCACGCAGGGATACACCGATTTCCTGCTGCGCGTCGCCACCACCGGCGACTACGCCGAGCTGCTCGGCGCGCTGCTGCCCTGCCTGTGGGGGTACAACGAGATCGGCCTGCGGCTGGCAGAGCGGGGCATGCCGGATGACGAGCGCTACCGCGCCTGGATCGAGATGTACGCCTCGGAGGAGTTCACCCAACTGGCGACCTGGGGTCGGGATCTGACCGACGCCGCCTGCGCGGAGCTGCCGGAGCCGGCGCTGAAGCGCGTCGAGGACGCGTTCGTCACCTCCAGCCGTTACGAGCTCGCGTTCTGGGAGATGGCGTGGTCGCGCGAGGGGTGGCTGGCGTAGCGGATCGCGACGATACCCTGTCGCGGCAAACTCGCGATGTCATTTCGAGCGAAGCGGCGCAGCCGCGAAGTCGAGAAATCTCTTGCGCACGAAACTCAAAACGGGGCGCGTAACAGATTTCTCCGCTCCGTGCCCTCCGGGCACTTCGGTCGAAATGACACGCATGGTGGTGCGATGACTTCTTCGCCTCCCGACGGGCCGTGGTACGCTCAGGCGTTGACGTAACCGCACCCAGTCACACCGGACACCGATGACCGACCCGACCTCCACCACGCCTCGACCGCCCTACGCCTCGCCATATTTCATGGTGATCGTCGCGCTCTACGTCACCAGCCTGATCACCGCCAACACGGTCGCGACCAAGGTGTTGGAAATGGGGCCGTGGGTGACCGACGCCGGCCTGATCACCTTCCCGATCGCCTACATCGTCGGTGACGTCCTGACCGAGGTCTACGGCTATGCCGCCGCCCGCCGGGTGATCTGGCTGGGATTCGCCTGCAACCTGATCGCCGTCGGCACCTTTCAGCTCGCCGGCGCGCTGCCCGCCGAGTCGACCTGGCAAAACCAGTCCGCCTACGACGCGATCTTCGGCTCGACGCCGCGCCTGCTGCTGGCGTCGTTCTGCGCCTACCTGATCGGCGAGTTCGCCAACGCCTTCGTGCTGGCCCGGATGAAGGTGCTGACCGACGGCCGCTGGCTGTGGACCCGCACGATCGGCTCGACCATCGTCGGCCAGGGGCTCGACTCGGTCGTGTTTGTGCTGATCGCCTTCGGCGGCGTCTTCCCCACCGGCGTGCTGCAGGACATGGTCATCACCAACTGGGTGCTGAAGACGGCCTACGAGACGGTGATGACGCCGGTGACCTACCTCGTCGTCAACAAGCTCAAGCAGGCCGAGGGCATCGACGTCTTCGACCGCGACACCGACTTCCGTCCCATCGCCGTCGGCGGCTGACCGATCCGAAGGACAACCATGCCGCGAGCCTACGGCGCACCTGGTGGTTCCCGGCGCTTCCGCAGGTGCGCCTCGGTGGCGTCCTCGTAGCGCGTTGCGGCGGCGAGCCCGCGCCGGTCAAAGTCGCGGTAGATGGTGTGCAGCCGGTTCGGATCGATCTCGATCACCTCGTGCCAGAGCCCGACATCGCCGCTGTCGCCCACTCGGCCGCGGTTGTACTTCCGCCAGACGCCGCGATGGACGAACCGCGCATCCTGCGACCACGCCATCGCGGTCTCGTAGTCGCGCCAGTACGACAACACCGTAAACACCCGGCCGTCCCGCCACTGCCGGGCGCACAGCAGCCCGCTCTCCTCCGGTCGTGCCTCCGCCTCGGCGACCATCCGCCGCAGCGCCCGCACCAGCGGCAGCCAGCTCATCATCCGACCCCACCGGTTCACGCGCAGACCGAACAGCACCAGCGTCGTGCCCGGTGCCGGGTCGGCCACCCACCGGCCGGGGAGTATGTCGCCTTCGG
>JAEVYR010000486.1 GCA_023392645.1 Chloroflexota bacterium
CGGCCGGGCGGACGACACCGCACCGCCGGCTGCGCCGACGGCACGGAGATCCGCCCCTACTCGCCCTGGTCAGCGTTCCACAACTGCGCGGTCAGCTCGACGTGCCCGAGGTGCTCGCGGGCGTGCCCGTAGTTGAACAGCAGCCAGTACAACCCGAGCTGCTCCTGCGACCTGACGCCGACCCGCATCTCCGCGAGCTCGTCCTCGGTGATCGCTGCCGCATGCTCGGCCAGCCGCTCGTCCGCCCGATCGAGCGCCGCCAGCAGCTCCGCCCGCGTCGCGCCGGTCACCGCGAACTCGGCATCGCGGTCCCGCGCCGCCTCGATTGCGCGCACCCGGTGCAACGTGTCCAGCTCCGATCCGAGCGTGTGGATCACGAGCACGGCGATCGAGTTCGTCTCCGGCCCCGGCGACCAGTTCAGCGCTTCATCATCCAGCCCCCGGACCACGTCCCGGAGCTTGTCGTGGACCAGCCCGTACAGCGTGGCGACGGTTGAAACGACCGGTAGCGACGACGTTGCCATGGTGCAATTCCTTTCGACCAAACGTGCGACTATCGGGACCCCCGAATTTCTTCAAGTGTCTGCGCGACCGAGAGCGTGTTCTCCGCGACGGCGATCTCCAGCAGGCCGATGCCGTCGTGCTCGACCACCTGCCGGACGCCATCGGCGATGTCCTGGTCACGCTCGACCCGGACGCCGATGCCGCCGAACGACTCCGCATACTTCACGAAATCCGGGCTGGCCAGGTTCGTGCCGGCGACACGGCCCGGATAGGCCCGCTCCTGATGCGCGCGAATGGTGCCGTACATGGAGTTGTTGAACACCACGCAGGTCACTCGCAGTCCGTGCTGCGCCGCGACGGCCAGCTCGTTCGACGTCATCATGAAGCCGCCGTCGCCGGCGAACGCCACCGACGGCACCCGGTTCTCGAGCACCAGCGCGGCCGCGACCGCCGCCGGCACCGCGTAGCCCATCGCGCCGGAGGTCGGCCCGAGGAACGTGCCGGGCTGCCGGTATGTGTAGTAGCGCGAGAGCCAACCGTAGAAGTTGCCGGCGTCGCAGGTGAGCACCGCATCGGGCGGCAATTGCCGGTTCAGCTCGCCGATCACTCGCGCCGGGTCGACCAGATCCTGCACGCCGGACACTGCCGGCGGCTCGGTTGCCCGCTCGTAGGCGTCGCGGTCGGCACGGTTCCGCGCCGACCAGTCGGGCCAGTCGGTCTTCGCCGCCGCCTCGGTCAGCGCGGCGATCGCGCGGCCGGCATCGGCCACGAGCGCCACCGTCGCCGGGAACGTCCGCCCGACCACGTCCGGCGAGGCGTCGATGTGGATCAGCGTCGCATCGGGCCCGGGAAGGGTGTAGCCGAAGGTCGTGGTCTCGCCGAGGCGCGTGCCGATCGCCAGCACGACGTCGGCGTTGCGCGCCCGCTCGACGACGACGTTCGGCGCGCCGAGCGAGAGCGAACCGATGGAGAGCGGATGATCGTTGGGGAAGGCGTCGTGCCGTCGGAACGATGTCATCACCGGCAGGCCGGTCGCCTCGGCGAACGCCACCAGCGCGTCGGTCGCACCGGCGCGCAGCACCCCGCCGCCGACGATGACCAGCGGCCGCTCCGCCGCCCGCAGCAGATCCAGCGCCCGCTCGATCCCTGCCCGATCGGCGCCCGCGATCGGAACCTCCGACGATATCGGCAGATCGGCGGGAACCTCCTCATCGAGAATATCGCCCCGCAGCGCCAGCGCCACCGGCCCGGGTCGCCCGGACACGCTCCGACGCCACGCCTCGTTCGTCAGATCCGGCAGGCGATCGCCGGTCGGGACCTCGATCGCCCACTTCGTGATTTCCGACAGGAACGGCGCCAGCTCGACCTCCTGCAGCGCCTCCCGGTGCCGGTAGGGCGTCTCGACGTGGCCGACCATCGCGATCATCGGCGTCGAATCCTGGTAGGCGGTGTGGATGCCGATCGTGAGGTTGGCGCTGCCGACGCCGCGCGTCCCCATCGCGATCGCGGGGGCGCCGGTCAGCTTGCCCACCGCCTCGGCCATGAACGCCGCGCCACCCTCGTGGCGGGTGCCGATCAACTGAATCTGGTCGCTGTCGCGCAGCACGTCGAGCAAGCCGAGAAAGCTCTCGCCCGGCACGCCGAACGCGTATTTCACGCCCTGCCGCTCCAGAATCCGGACCGCCGCCTCACCGGCGCGGATGTGTTTGCTCATGGTCCCGTTTCCCTCTCAATGTTCGTGACTTCACAACACCGGTCAGTCCGTCACGTGATGCGTTCTCCAGCAAGCGCGCCTCAATCCATCGTCACTCCGAGCTTGCCGAGGAGTCCCCGCACGAAGCGCTCGGCACCGCAGGTGCTGCGTCGAAAGGCTCTCAGGGCTTTCGATACCTGCAGCAGGCGCGGTTCCCCGGCCACAGGACCCGGGGCTACACCACCGTGTTGAATCCGGCAGTCGTTCGCTGGCTCCCATTGCGATTGCGCTTCGCGCGGGGACGCTTCGCTTCGCGCTGCGTGACGGCCATTGCATGGCCGCCCTACGTCCCCGCCAGCAACGCGACGACCGGCGCGAGGGCATCGAGATACCCCTCGACGACGGTGAAATACGAGAACCCGAACTGCTCGCGATGCTGACGCAGGTCGTCCGCCATCTGGTCGGGCGTGCCAATCAGCACGTGCGGCGATGCCAGCGCCTGCTCCGGCGTCACGCCCAGCTTTTCGGCCAGGTCGGCTGCTGCGCCCGCGCGGTCGTCGGTAGCGATCACGTCGCCGACCATCGCCGCCAGCTCGATCTCCCCGAAGCGGTCCCCGGCGGCATCGCGAATCCAGCCGATCTTGGTGTCCAGCCGCTCCGGCGTCATGTCGGCGACGTCCTTCGTGCCGTCCGGCAGCGCCCGCGTCGTGAGATTGACGATCGACGCCTCCCGCGCCGCGACGGAGAGGATGCGCTTGCTGCCGCCGCCGATCAGGAACGGCGGGTGCGGCTGCTGCGCCGGCTTCGGCACGAGATCGAGCGCCTCCGTCCGGTAGTGCTCGCCCGCGAGGGTGACGCGCTCCTCGGTGAAGGCGCGCTTCATCAGGTGCACCGCCTCGACCATGCGGTCGATCCGGACGCCGGGCGGGTCGAACGGGATGCCCGCCTGGTCGTACTCCTCGCGCAGCCAACCGGCGCCGATGCCGATCTCCAGCCGCCCCTCGGAGAGCACATCGACCGTCGCCAGTCCCTTGGCGAGCGCCGCCGGGTGCCGAAAATCGTTGGCGAACACCATGCTGCCGAGCCGGAGCGTGGTGGTCGCGACGGCGGCCGCGCCGAGCGTCGCGATCGGGTCGAGCCCACGGACGAAGTGATCCATGACGACATAGGTGTCGAAGCCGGCCGCCTCGGTTCGGCGCAGGCCGTCAAGCCAGTCGGCACGCGGCCCGAGCGTGCGACTCTGGATGCCGAAGCGGAACGGCCGCGTCACTGCCCCCGCTCCGCGCGGGCGGCCTTCCAGCGCTCGTACTCGGCGCGGGTCACGTCGTTCGGCGGGTAGGTGCCAGGCAGCGCCGCGCCGCCCTCGATCTTCTCGAGGATGAATTTCTCGAGATCCTCCTGCTCGGCCGCGGGGCGCGCGATCTCGTCGGCCAGGTGGCGGGGGATCACCACCACGCCCTCCTCGTCACCCATGATGATATCGCCGGGGAAGACCGGCACCCCGGCGCAGGCGATCGGCACGTTCATGTCGACCGCGTGGTGGACGGCGAGGTTGAGCGTCGCCGAGCGGCCCTTGACGAAGACCGGGATCGACTGCTGGGCGATATCCGGCGAGTCGCGCATCGCGCCGTCGGAGACGATGCCCGCCACACCGCGCTCGCGCATCCGCGTCGTGAGAATGTTGCCGCCCGACGCCGCGCGGGTGTCGCCGCGGCAGTCCTGCACCAGCACCTGGCCCGGCCCGATCGTCTCGACCGCCTTGCGCTGCGGCGTCTCCGGATTCCTGAAGATGTCGAGGGTGTCGAGATCCTCGCGCATCGGGATGTTGCGCAGCGTGAACGCCTCGCCGACGAAGCGAGCGCAGTCGGGGTTGAGCGGAGACAGTCCGTTCAGGAACATGTTCCGCAGTCCGCGCTGGAACAGCTGCGTGGTGACGGTCGCGGTGCTCGCCTGGCGCAGCAGGTCGAGCGTATCTGGCTTAAGCGGCGGGTAGTCGGACATTGGCGTTCTCCCGGGCCTTCTTGTGTTTACGAAACTCGCAATCGCTGGCAGCATAGCAACGGCCTCCGAGGCCGTAAACCGCACCCGACCCACGGAGCACCCATGAAGCTGACGCGCATCGAAACGATCCACCTCGCCGAGCATGCCACGTTGCTGTTCGTTCGCCTCCACACCGACGAAGGGCACGTCGGGCACGGCGAAACCAAATACGCCCCCACCGCGCTCGAAGGGTTCATCCACGACTACGCCGCGCCGCTGCTGCTCGGCAAGAATTCGCTCCAGATCGACCGCCACTGGCGCGCGATTTACGAGCTCGGGCTGCGCTGTGGCGTGCTCGGTATGGAGATGCGCGCCCTCTCCGCGATCGACATGGCGCTGTGGGACATTTTCGGGCAGGTCGCCGGCCAGCCGATCTACCAACTGCTCGGCGGCGCCAGCCACGAC
>JAEVYR010000141.1 GCA_023392645.1 Chloroflexota bacterium
TCCGTGTCGGCCGCCGCGGCGCTCATGCGGAGTACCTGGTCCGTCACTACTCGGAGACGAACCTCGGCCGTCCCGCCAGCCAGGCGTTGATGGCGTAGGGGATCAGCAGCAGCACGACGAAGGTGAAGGGGATCTCCCAGCTGTCCGTGAGGTCGTGGATCGCCCCGACCAGGATCGGCCCCATGCTGGCGAAGAGGTAGCCGCCCCCCTGCGCCATCCCGCCCAGGTCCGACGCCCGCTGCGCGTCCGGCGCCCGCAGGATCATCAGCGTCAGCATCAGCGC
This sequence comes from Chloroflexota bacterium, assembly GCA_023392645.1. Lineage (GTDB taxonomy): Bacteria > Chloroflexota > Chloroflexia > Thermomicrobiales > UBA6265 > JACCVC01. Next base: position 284 of record JAEVYR010000141.1, read on the forward strand.
GATGATCATCCCCAGCCCGAACCCCAGCATCAGCACCCACAGCGCCGTCAGCCAGAGCGGATCGATGATCAGCATCACCAGCGCCACCGCGCACAGCCCCGCCGTCACCGGGCTCAGCCAGCTCTGCGACCGCGTCCGGTTCGCCAGCAGCGGCGTGATCACCGACCCCGCCAGACCCCTCAGCGTCATCACCGACACCATCGCCCCGGCTCGCGCCTCGCTCATGCCGGCGTCCTGCAGCATCGTCGGCAGCCACGCCGCGACCGAGAAGAACACCATCGACTGCGTCCCCATCGCGATCGTCACGTTCCACGCGATCGCGCTCTTCCACAGCCCGCGCCGCGGCCGCAGCGCCGGCCCGGTCGATCCGTTCCGCCGCTCGTGGAGCACCCACGGCGCCATCGCGACGATGCCGATCGCCGCCGGGACCGCCCAAACGCCGAGCGATTGCCGCCAGCCCCATCCGGTCGCCTCCATCATCGGCACCGCCAGCGCCGAGCCGACGCCGGCGCCAGCGTTCAGCAGCATCGTGTAGAGCGACGTCATCAGCCCGACGCGGTTGGGCGCCTCGCGCTTGACGAACGCGGGGATGAGCACGTTCAGCAGGGCGATGCCGGCGCCGAGCGCGAAGGTGCCGAGGTAGAGCAGCGCCACCGACTGGCCCATGCGGACGATCACGCCGGCGACGATCGCCGTCATTGCGATCAGCAGCGTCGCGTCGAGACCCAGCCGGCGGGCGAGCAGTGGCGCCAGCGGCGAGACGAGCCCGAAGCAGAGCACCGGCAGCGTGGTGATCATCCCGGCGGCGATGCCGGAGAGCCCGAGCTGGGTCTGGATCGTGTCGAGCAGGGGCGGCACGGCCATGATCGGCCCGCGCAGGTTGAAGGCGAGGACGCAGACCGCGATCAGGACCGCGTACTTCTTCGAGATGCCGGGGAGCGGCGAGGCGAGCTCGCGGCCGGTGGCGGAGGACATGAAGCAGGGCCCGTCTGGATGGGAGGCACAGCGAGCGCCCGCGCGCGGCGGGTGCCGTGGTCATGCTACCCCAGCGATTCGTCGCGGGAAAGGCAGGGTGCATCGCGGTCCCGTCGGCACGGGTCCTGCGCATGATGGATCGGTACACGATTATGCGACAGGAGGTACACACCCATGCCCGGTTCCAGCACGAAGGCTTCCCGCGATCAGCTCATCCAGGGGTTGCAGGAGGATCTCGCCCGCGAGTACAAGGCGATCATCCAGTACATCATCTTCAGCCAGAAGCTCGACGACGCGAAGTACATGAGCATCGCCGACGAGCTGGCCACGCACGCCCATCAGGAGCTCGACCACGCGATCGCGATCACCAACCAGCTCGATTACTTCGGCGAATATCCGGTGCACGAACCGGCGCCGGTGTGGGTGTCGGAAAAGAACGAGGACATGCTCTGGTACGACCTTTACGCCGAGGACGACACGGTCAAGGCGTACCGCGAGCGGATCAGGCAGGCGCAGGAGCTGGAGGAGTACGCGCTGGCGGAGATTCTGCAGGAGCTGGTCCGCGAGGAGCAGGACCACCAGATCGACCTCGCCACGGCGCTCGGCGTGATCGCCGATCCGAACCAGCGGAAGAACGAGGGGCCCGGCCGCCCGTAGACCCGGGTCCAGGTGCCTGATCGTTACCCGCATCTCGCTCGCGACCGAATGACGTGCCCACAGGACGCGTTGGGGACGGACCTCGACCATGCCGCCGTCGACGCACCCGCCCACCGAGGGGCGGGTCTACGCGATGGCGCCGCAGCCGTCCGCTGGTAGACCAGGGCCTCGATCAACCGGCGTAGCGCCGCCCCTGTGGCGGCTGTTGCCGTCAGCCAGCCCGTAGACCCGGGCCCAGGTGCCCGGGTGCGCCAGCAAATGGTCCGTCATCCGCGAGGCGGCGGCCCACCCATGTCGCCCCCGGTGGCTTCCTGCGTCGGGTCGACGATCAGCATCACCAGCGGCACCGCGCAGAGCGACGCCGTGACCGGGCTCAGCCAGCTTTGCGAGCGCGTCCGGTTCGCCAGGATCGGCGTGATCACCGACCCCGCCAGACCCGTCGTCGTCATGATCGACAGCATCGCCCCGGCACGTGCCTCGCTCATGCCGGCATCCTGCAGCATCGTCGGCAGCCACGCCGCGACCGAGAAGAAGACCATCGCCTGCGTCCCCATCGCGATCGTCACGTGCCACGCGGTCGCGCTGTTCCACAGACCGCGCCGGGGGCGCATCGCCGGGCCGGCCGCGCCGTTGCGCCGCTTGTGCAGCAGCCACGGCGCCATCGCGACGCTGCCGCTCGACGCCGGAAGTACCCAGATGCCGCGCGACTGCCGCCAGCCCCAGCCCGTCGCCTCCAT
>JAEVYR010000275.1 GCA_023392645.1 Chloroflexota bacterium
TTGGACGCCCGCTTCGTGTATGAAGAATTGCTGCTCGAACTCGGGCCCCTCAGCCCGCGTCTACACCGCCTGCTTGATATCGGTGTGCGCGAAATCGTTCCCCACGAAGAGCAGCGGCTCGTCCAGATTCCGGGCGAGCGCGTAGGCGAAGCAGTCGCCGTAGTTCAGCCGCGCTGGATGGCGACTCCCCTTGCCGTATCGCTGGTGTGCGTCCCTCGCGATTTCGACCTGTGCTTCGGTCACTGGCTCCACCACCAACCCGAGAGGTAGCACCACGCGCTTGATGACCGCAGGTGCCTGGGCTTCCCACCGTCGATCGATCACTATGTACGTTTCGAGCAGAGTCCCGGCGGATATTCGAGGAGATCGGTGATCGACCAACATGCGTAGCAGGCGTTCGGCCCCCGGCTCGTCTTGCGCGATCGCGATGATGGCGGCGGAATCCACGATCATGCCGGCAGGCCGTCCTCATCATAGAGAAGAGCTCCATGCGTGAGAGACAGCCGTTCATCGACGCTGATACCGGCCGCACGCTTGAGTTCCTGTGCGGCACGACGGATCTCCGCGATGACCTGGTCCCGCTCCTCGTCCGTTCGCGCCGTGGGCAGTGTCAGGCGTACTTGCTTTTCGGGTGCTTCCGCGATCTCGACGGTGACGGTTTGCCCCGGCTCCGCGCCAGGAACCTCCACACGGCCGTCCGGGCCAACTGTCAGTTGCATGGTTTTAGCCACGGTGAGCCTCGATCCTTGTCCGGTGGTGCCGTTGGACACAGTCGGCATCGGTATCCATTCACACGCCCTGATCTGTATCGTACCAGCCGATCTTCCATCGATGGGTGCGAGTGGCGCGGCGAAATTCGGATGCGTTTCGCGGGCCACACTGGGGTACAGTGATGCCCAGCGAAAGCGACGTTCTCTCGATCACGCGAACCGACGGAACCGATGTCGCGCGGGAGTCGTCATAGGTCGAGGGTGAGCGGTGTTCGCTGCCCACGTCGCCTAATTCGCGGGCGGGAGGCCATGCGGAACCGACCTCGGATGCAGCATCCACGCGAATGTGTCAGGCCCGTCCTGCGAATGGACAGGCGCGTTCGCGAGATCCGACGATTCCCGCCCATCGGCAGCCTGGGGCTATCTCGATGGCGGCGGGTGGCGCTCCTCTGGGCGCTGGTGCTCGCGATCCTCGTCGCCCCGGCCGCCGCGCAAACTCCCGTCGCGGAAACCGAGCCGGCCGAGCCGCAGCCGTTCCCCATGTGGCGGATCACCGACGTCGATGAGTTGGCGATCGAGGGGCAGCCGGTCGCGCTCTCGCCGGACGGCCGCTGGATCGCCGGCATCGGTCCCGATGGCGGCTCGATCTGCGCCTGGCGCATCTCCACGCTCCGCCCGCGCTGCGCCGGGGAGGGCTTGCGCATCCAGACCCTGCCCCTCACCGGGACCATCGCCTGGTCGCCCGACAGCACCGCCGTGGCGTTCGTCGACGGCATCTCGCAGCTCTACCAGCCGACCGACGTGAAGCTGTTCGAGGTCGAAAGCGGCATGCTCACCAGCATCACGGTGACCGGGTTCACGGGGAAGTCCTACATCCACACCGGCCCGGCGTGGACGAGCGACAGCGAGTGGGTCGTCTTCGCCGAGACCGACCCCTCCGGCCAGCGCGACCAGCCCGCCTCGATCGTCTACTACAACCGGCAGTTCATGATCTCGGTGCCGGTGCCGCTCAAGGATGCCTTCTACATCACCGCGCCGGTGGTGACGATGCCCGACGACTCGGTGCTGTTCCGGGTCGAGCCGTCGCCGGAGGAAAATGCCGGCATCTGGCGCGTCGATCCGAACGGCGAGAACCTGCGGCAGGTGATTGCCGGGGAGGATGACGCGCCCATCGACATGCCGGTCGTGCTCAGCGTGTCCGCCGATGGCGAGCAGCTATCGGTCGCGTCGGCCACGGCGATCGCGCGCCGGGAGTCGTCCGGGGCGTTCTTCATCGTTGATGTCGACTCCGGTGATGCGCGCGCGCTGGAGGTTCCGGACAATGGCGAGGTGATCAGCCAGCCGGTGTTTGACATCGATCAGCTCTACGCGCTCGTGCAGGATGGCGCCGGTCCCGGCGCATCGCTGCTGATCATGAACACCGACGGCGACTTCCAGCCACTGGAGGATGTGACCTTGCGCGAGTCGTGGCTGCTTCACCCGCCGACGTGGTCGCGCGAGAACACCGTGCTGATTCCGACCGACGGCGGCGCCCTGCTGATCACGCTCGACCAGGATATCGTGGGTCCGCCCTTCGAGTGATACGCAATGCGGGTACACCGGTACCGACCTGCGAGGGACCGCCCGGCGCGCGCGGCGTGTCTCGCAATCCGGGTTGATCGACCCGTAGCGCCGCCCCTGTGGCGGCCACACGAGGGGCCGGACGAGCCCTTCCCGTGCCGGTCTTTTCCGCAACGCCGCATTCGGATTCCCTATGCTCGTGCCCGCCGGTGACTGACGGTGCGTGACGTGCTCGCGGAGATGCCGTGGTACCGTTTGGTGATGGCTGAACGTGTCCTCATGAGCGAGGTGTTGAATGCGACGAGCCCTGGCAACCCTGTCCATGCTGCTCGCGATGCTGATCGGCTCCGTCACCGCCGCAAGCGCCCAGACGCCGATCGCTTCGCCGGTCGCCGGTGGCTGGCAGGTGTCCGACGTCCGCGAGATTTCGGTCGATGGCGAGCCGATCGCGCTGTCGCCGGACAGCCGCTGGATCGCTGGCACCGGCCCCGATGGCATGGGCGTGTGCGTTTGGGATGTCGCATCGCTGGGCGCGACCTGTGCCGCGACCGATGTGCGGCCGGAGCGACACTCGTTCGCATGGGCGCCTGATAGCTCGATGATCGCCTTCACGGATGGATCGCTTGTCGATCCCGAGCCGAATAGCCTGTGGCTCGTCTCGGTTCCAGATGTCAACGTGACGGCGCGGGCAGGGGTGGCCGTGAGCGGATCGGCTGCTGACGAGGGCCAATTCTACGGGGCTCCCGTGTGGACGGCCGACAGCAAGCGGGTCGTTTTCTTCCAGATGCCCGCCGAAGAAGAGAATGGGCCACTGTCAACGGAGGCGTGGCAGGCCACGTTCGCGTCCATCGACGCGGAAGGCGGAGATGCTGTTCCCTTGTCGCTGCCGCCCGCGGCCTATTCGGCGCGGACCGTGCCCACAGACGGTGGGCAGCTGCTGTTTCTTGCGCTCGAGCCCGGTGATCTGGACGGAGGACCGGCTGGCATCTGGCGGGCGCGAAGCGATGGAACGGGTCTCGAGCTCGTGCTTTCGGCGGACGACGTGCCCGACGTGAGCCTTGTCGAGCTCGGCGCGCTATCCCCCGACCAACGCACGCTCGTCGTGTGGGCGCTCGCTGTGCCGCCCGATCAGGATCGGGCAGTCCCGGCTCCATATGTCCTGGATCTGACGACGGGAGAGTTGGCCGCCGTGACGCCGGTTGACGGTTCGGCTGTGCTCTGGGGCGATACCCCGTTCTCCACCGACGTGTCGATCGCCGCTGTGTTGGCCTACCGCGATGAGGATGACACGGTCTACCTGCAGACACTGGATGTGGGAACGGGCGAAACCCACCGGGTGCTCGACGGGGCGTTGCGGCGGTGGGACGAATACTGGTTCGTGTCATGGGGAGCAGGAAACCGAGTGCTGGTTGCCACGGATGCCGGGGCGACGCTGCTCACGCTCGAACGGACGTAAATCTGCCAGAGGATGTCTCGTGTCCTCTGACGGCCCAATGAAAGGCGCTTTCGTGATGCAACGGCTCCTGGTGAGTATGGGCGCGGTCATGGTGGTGTTCAGTCTGGCGGTGCCAGTGACGGCCAGCGCGCAAACGCCGGTGGCATCGCCGGTCGCCGGTGGCTGGCAGGTGTCCGATGTGCGCGAGATTTCGGTCGATGGCGAGCCGATCGCGCTGTCGCCGGATGGCAAGTGGCTGGCCGGCATCGCCGAGGCGGATACGGACGAGGGCGCGACCCAGGTGTGCGCGTGGGACGTGGAGACGCTCACGCCAACGTGCGCGCTTGTCCCGGAGCCCGTCGAACCATTTCTCGGCGGCGCGGCCCTGAGCTGGGCGCCGGACAGCTCGGCGTTCGCGTTCGTGTCGGGAAGCCTGCGGCGTCTCATTCCGGGCAATGTCTATGTCCTGGATGTCGCCAGTGGCGAGCTCGGGAGCCTGACCGCGTCCGTCGGCGCGGATCACGGCCAGATCTTCATCGGCGCCGACTGGACCGATGACAGCGCGCAGGTGGTGTTCGGGGTGCTCCGCGGCCTCGATGCCGATTCACCGCCGGACGATGTGTTCCGCGTCGACCGGAATGGCGGGGAGCCGGCGCGCGTGCCGCTGCCGGAATGGTCCGAGCCGTATGACATCCTGTTTCCGCCCGTTGTCGCCGACGGCGCCATCACCTTCGCCGTGATGTCCGACAGTGACATCGGCGGCATCTGGCGTGTCGGTCTCGACGGCACGAACCCGCGACACCTCGTGACCGGCGGGGACGTCGTCCGGCCGTTTGTTGCGTCGATGTCGCCCGATGGCCGGTACATCAACGTCGTATCGTTGCCCGGCTTCCAGATGGCTCGGGCAGAGGGGACGTTCTTCCTGCTCGACACCGAAACCACGGCGCTGCGCTCGCTGATGTCCGCGGACGGCCTGAACCTGGTTGCGTTCGGCCCGGACGGCGCCACGGGGTTGATGGCTCGCGAGATCGATGGCGAGAACCGGCTGGTGACGCTCGACCTGGCGACCGCCGAGGTGACGCCCGTGGCGAACAGCCACGCCGTCGATACCTGGCTGAAATACATCCCGGTCTGGGCCGACAACGACACGGTGTTCCTGCCGGGTGGCGAAGGCGGCGGCACGCTGGTCACCCTCGAGCCGACCTCCTGAGCCGGGAGAGGCGGTTCGCGTTCGACATGATTCGGCAAGCTCTTCTCGGGAGAGGTGACACATGTATCGACGATTGCTGACGCCAGTCCTGGCCCTGATGGTTCTCATGACCGCGGTTCCGGCCGCGGCGCAGACACCGGCCGCATCCCCGATCGCGACGGGGACCTACGAGATGCGCGCGCTCGATCTCGCGGGGCAGGGATTCGCCATCTCGCCGGACGGGCAATGGCTGGCCGGTGTCGGCCCGGACCAGACGCCCTGCTTCTGGGATGTCGAGACACTGACGCCCCAGTGCGCCGGTGAGAAGCTGCCGATTCTCGTCCACCAGTTCTTTCCGGCGATAGCGTGGGCGCCCGACAGCTCGGCCGTTGCCTTTTCGCTCGACGCGCCGAGGATGGCCTACGACAGTGATATCTACGTGTTCGAGCGCGAGAGCGGCGCGTTGACGAACCTGACCGACGACGGATATGCGGGCAGTCTGCTGGATGGGCCGGATGATCTCGCGATCGATATCGTGCCGACATGGTCGCCCGATGGCACGCAGATCGTCTTCTCTCGCTCGCGGATGGGGGACATGACCAAATCGACGTCGGTGATGCGGATCGAGCGCGCCGGCGGCGAGCCGATCGAGATCGTGACGCTGGATATCGAAGAGCCACTGGTCATCTGGATGCCGATGCACTGGCTGCCGGACGACACCATTCTCTACACACTGTCGTCTGCCAAGATCGACGAACAGCGAAACGGCCTGTGGCGCGTCGGCGTCGATGGCGCCAATCCGGAGAAGCTGATTCCCGGCGACGGTACCGCCGACATCCCGGCGCCGGTGGCGGCCGATGTCAACCTCGAAACCGGCGTGATGTCGGTCTTTTCGCCATTGCTGCTCGCGCAGTTCGGCGCGAGCCCGGAGCAGCCGGTCTTCTGGCTCGGCGACCTCGACGACGGCTCGGTGCGGCCGCTGCCCTTGTACGACGCGGAGAGCGGGGAGACGCTGGATCCGGCATCGGTCCAGCCGACGGATACGGACGCAACCCCGCTCCTGGCGCTCCCCGCGGGGCCGGCGGCCCTCTCGCCCGATGGCGCCACGGCGCTGGCCGTGTACCGGAACATGGCCGGAGAGTCGTCGCTCATGCGCCTGGACCCTGCCACGGGGGAGGTCGCGACCGTGGCGCCCTTCTCGCCGGAGACTCTGGTCCAGCCCCTCGCTCCGCAATGGGCGGATAATGGCACCGTGCTGATCCTGACCGGCGACGGAGCGATGCTGCTGACGCCCGCGCCGGCAGGCTGACGGGAAGGGTGGGATGAGCGACAACGGCCACCGCGACGATCCCGATCCAATCTGGGACCTCGGCGACATCGACGATGATGGCGTCGATGACGCCGGGCGGCGGCGCGTGCCGCTCTGGGTGATCGTGCTGATCATCCTCGTCGCGCTGGCGCTCATCCTCCAGCTCGCCTGGCCGCTCGTCGCCGACCTGCTCGATCGCGGCAACGATTCCCGCGGCTTTCCCACTCCCGGCGTTGTGTGAAGCCGCTTCACGCCGGTGCGGAAGGGCCCCGACGACGTGGCCGGATTGATACCTGACGGGGATTGACACACGCACATACTTGACATAGCATGTCGCCAGTTGGTGCCAATACGTATCCGTAATGCCTGCAGGCGTCCTGTCGTTCCGCAATGTCGCGTCAGGAGTAGGCCATGCCTCAGCGCCTCGAACACCGCGAAATCCAGGGGGTCGTCTCCACCCTCGCGGACGCGAAGATCGTCAATCTCGATGCTCCCATTCGCACGCTCATGGAGCCGCTGGCCGCGGGGCTGCGGGATGCCGGCGTGGGGGGAAAGCTTTCGCTCCACGTCCTGTGTTGCAACGAGTACTTCCTTGTCACCGGGTTGATGGACCCCGGTGGCGACGTTGCCGAGATTCGGCAGCTCGGTGAGTCCATTCGCAGCGCATTGTCCCAACCTGGCCGCTGACGGTCGGCATGGGACCCTCACCACCATCGCCGGCGATGGCGAACTCGACGCCACGGCTTTGGGGCGCGTCCCAAAGCCGGGCGCTCATCCATTTGACGGACGCGCTGCTGTTTGCCTGCGCCCACATCCCGCGGCTCGAGCAGTACAGTCACTACTGGGACGACCACGACGACCCCTACGTGAGCCCGGCGGACAAGGTGGTCGTCGAGACGGCCCTCCTCGCGCTGATCGCGTCGCGCGTGCCGTCGCCTTCGCGGCGGCTTCGCGCGATCCTGGATGATCTGGCGCGACATCTTGTGCCCTACGTGCGGAGTGAGCGAAACCAGGTCCTGCTGATGCGCTTTCCGCATACCGCGGCCTCGCTCGGTCTCGCCCATGTCATCCTCACGAACCTCGGGTATCCGGATGATGGTTTCGATCAGCTCTTTCATCGAGCACTGGGCAGCGAGTCGATTTCCGCCATCGAGCTGTTGCCATACCGCTCGACGGATCTGCGGTGGCTCCGCGGCATCGCGTACCCCTCGCAGCCCGCTGATGTAGATGACCTGCTGCCCCACTCGATCCTCACGAGCGAGGCGCATCCCATCTACATGTCTGCCGCCGACACATACGTCCTCACGCACTCGCTCATGTATGCGACGGATTTCGGGCGACGCTCCCTGCCGGCGACAGTGGATGTCGCCCGTGTGCGGGATGTGGTCGAGGCGGGGATCGCCTACCACCTGCTGAGCGAGAACCTGGATTTGCTGGGCGAGCTGCTCCTGGGGTCGGCCATCCTCGGCAGCATGGACGCCCCGGCGTTCGCGCTGGGCTGGTGGGCATTGACCGATGTCTGGTCGGATCCCGGCTTTCTGCCCAGCCCGACCTTCGATCGCTCCGCGTTTGCCCGGCTGGAGGGAGTCGCCGCGTCGGCCTATGCCTTTCGGCACATCTATCACACGACCTATGTCGGCGGTATTCTCTGTGCCGTCATGCTGGCACGGCAAGACCGCGACGACGACGGGCACGCGCCGCCGGCGCGATCAGGCACCGACGCCGAGCTGGCAGAACGCTGCCGCCGCGCTGTTGCCGATGCCCTGGCGTTCTGCGAGGGCCACCCGGAGGCGGCGAGCGGATCCGACTCCGGAATCGAGATGCAGACGGCGCGAGGGGAGGAGCAAGAAGACAACCGCTCGCTCCCGCCCCTCGAGATGGTGCGCCAGCACCTTCGCGCGTACGACGGGGCTTGCAGTCGACCCGAAGCGATGTGGGCGCGGATCGCAGCCACCGGGATCGTCGATGACGATGTGTTGGCTTCCCTGCTGTCGGACGCGTTGCTGACCCAGGCGGCGCGCGACTACCAGCTGGCGGCGCTCGCGGGCGTGATGACCGATACCGTTCGCTTCGGGCTTCCTGTTTCCGCGACGCTGATTCAGGCAACGAAGTTCCTGTTGTGCCAGCAAGTGCCGTCGGGCGCCATCGGCGCGAATTTCGTGATGCCGGACAACCGATCGGCGTCGGCCGCGCCGACGGTGACGCTCGGGCTGGCGCAAAGTCTGGCCGCGGTTGCCATGCGGCTCGATGGCGATGCCGCCGGCCCGCCGTCTCGCGGCCTCCCCACCGCCGACGTCGTCTGAGCACATGTTTGCGCGGTCACGGCAGCGCCGGCAGGTGACTCGGAGGGTGGCTGATACGGAATCCGGGTGAAGCGTTCGGAAGTTCGCTTGGATGGGAGGGGCTTGCCGCTCCCTCGTGCGGTGACGCCCGGACGAGCATGCTTGTTCGCGATGTGATCCCTCGGATTCGGTATCAGGCTGGCTCCTCGATGGTGGATGACTCCGCGCGGACGTGGTCGCGCAGGCGCGTGGCGCGCAGGTACGCCGCGACGGCCGGCGCGAACACGATCGCCGTGCCCACCAGCGCCGACGGCACCCCGAACCGGCTCCCGACCGCGCCGAGTGGCGGGCCGCCTCCGATCTCGCCCAGCGAGGCGACCTGCTCCCGGAACGAGATCACCGTCGCCCGGCTGCGCGGTTCGATGTTCCGGTTCATCCACGCCGCGCTCACCGGCTGCGTGACGCTGCCGAGCGCGCTTCGGATCCAGAGCGCGCCGAGCGCCAGCCACAGCCAGCCGGCCAGCGCGAACAGGATGGTCGCCGCCACCCGGCCCGCGGCGAGGCCGGCCAGCAGTCGCGCCGGCGTGCCGGGACCGAGCGACTCCGGATGGAAGCGCTTGAGCGCCTCGGCCGCGAGCAGCGAGAGCAGCATGCCGATCAGGTGGATGGCGCCGAACCAGACCACGAGGTCGCTGCCGCCCGGCACATCCGGGAAGGCGAACGCGTCGATCAGGTGCTTGGTCCAGAGCCGGTCGAACGCCTCGCTGGAAAGCCCGACCAGGAGGCTCGCCAGCAGCAGCACCCGCAGCTCCGGGCGCGATCGCGCGATGGCGACGCCATCCCGGGCGATCTCGGCCATGTGGCGCCAGGTCGAGCGGTCCGCCATCGGGGTTGGGTGGAAGTTCGTCTCCGGCATGACACGCAGCAGCACCGCCGCCAGCGCGATGTGGCCCGCGCCGCCCAGCACGATCGGCAGCTGGATGTGGATCACCCCCAAGCCGGTGCCGAGCAGGACGCCGATGATCGCGCCGGCCAGCTCGGCCTGGTTCCCACGCAGCATCACGTGGCCGGCGGCGTCCTCGCCGACTTCGTCGGTGATCCACGCCTCGGTGGCGCCGCTGGTGAAGGTGTAGCCGATGCCCCACAGCCCCTGCGCGAGCATGATCGCGGCGAACGCCGGCACGCTGCCCTCGAGCATGAAGCCGGCGCCGATCAGGACGTAACCGATCAGGATCGAGCGGCGGCGGCTGACGAGGTCGGCGACGACCCCGGTCGGGATCTCGAACAGCACGATCGCGGTTTCGAGCGTTGTGCCGACCAGCACGAGCTGGAGCGGCGAGAGTCCGACCGTCTCGACCTGATACAGCAGGTTGACGGTGACGATCATCGAGAAGAACAGGGCCCCGACGCTGCTGAGCAGCAGGTAGGTGCGGATGGCCGCGCGTCGGGCGTGGCCGGGTGTCGTGTCGGGCACGGTGGCATGCGCTCCGATGGTGGGGTGTCAGGGACACATCATCCGGCGCCACGGGTCGGGCCCGCGGCGGGTTCGACGGCTGTGTCGTGTCCCGGACGTCCGGCGGAGCGACGCGTCGAGGCGGTCAGCCAGGGCGGGCAGGGGACACGCGCGTGGTGGTGACTGGCATTGATGGGTCGTCTCCTGCGCGCGATGCGGTTGCCTTGCCGCGCAGTATAACGAACGTGCCGTCGCCCGGGTACCGATGCGGGTGACGAGTTGGTCCCAAACCTGCTAAAATCTGCCGTAGCTACTGTCCGTACACCACGGATGCGCTGGGTCGTGCGATCCGCGACGTAGTCGGAAGGAGATCGAGCATGCGTTGGAACACCCATCCGGGACGGGCGCTCATCGCTGGATTGATGGTGATGCTGCTGTTGCCGGGGCTGGCCGCGGCTCAGGAGGCATCGCCTGACGCGACGCCGTCCGGCCCCGGGCAGCAGACGCCGATTTGGGAGAGTGTCGAGGGCATCGAGCGCGCCGTGATGCGGACCTGGGGCGATATCCCCGAGGGCACGCCGGTGCCGGGCGAGGTGCCGACGCTGCGCTTCGTGACCGGTCTCGCTGCGAGTTTCGACGGCCCGACGCACGCCGCCGCCGCGGTCGAGCCGGTGCGTGACTGGATGCTCGGATCGCTGCAGGTCAACCTCGTCGGGGTCGACGTCACCGCGACCGAGGTCGAAGTAACCGACCTCGGCGACTCGGCCTCGGCGGTGACGGCGAAGGGCAACGTCGGGCAGACGCCGCTGTCGCTGTCGGTGATCGTGGTCCAGAAGGGCGATCTCGTGCTGGCCGTCGGCGGCTCGGTGACCGCCGACCAGGATCTGTTGCCGCTGGCGCGCGGCATCCTCGAGGTGATGCTGGAGCGCGAGCCGGGCGACTCCGAGGAGACCAGCGATAATGTCGGCCGCTTCAGCGGCGGCCTGTGGGAGGTCTTCCCGCCGAGCGGTGACGCATCGCTGGATGGCATGCGCGGCCAGGGTGACCTGCCGATTTACCAGCAGCCGGTCGGCTGACGCCGATCGCCGATCGCGAAATTGCACGAGCCCCGGGGGCGGGGGTCCTGGCGAGGGGGGGGGGGGG
>JAEVYR010000302.1 GCA_023392645.1 Chloroflexota bacterium
TGCCAGGCATAGCAACGCCAACGCGAGTACGCGCCGGCGGGAGAAATGACGACCGGGCATGGCGAGGTGCCTCCATGGACTGGCAACGGTTCGGCTGTCGATGATCACTCCGACCTATTGTCGCCGAAAACGCGCCGCGTGACCCTGAAATTCACCTGCCATTTCGCATGCAGGATGCGCCATTACGGACGCTGGCCGGCACCCGGGAACAACAACACCGGGGAGGATCGATGCGATCCTCCCCGGTGTTGTTGTCCAATCGATGTCTCGGGCGTCAGTCGCCGGTCCGATCTCGGACGAAGGCGAGGATCTCCTTGAACGCGTTCTGGCCATCGTCGTTGTCGAGGTTGAACTGGTACTCGTGCGGCAGGCTCGGCTCGTGGTCGGCCGGGTAGAACAGCGGCACAGTGTCGACCCCCAGCTCCTCCAGCCTTGCCGCCAGCGGCCGCGACTGCGGATCGGTGAGCGGGTCGCCGTTGCCGCCCGTGATGAACGACGGCGGATAGTCGGCCGTGACGTGGTCGATCGTCGACATTTCGTCGAGCGCCTCACTGTCCTGCGAGCGGCTGCCGGTGTAGGCCCAAATTGTCGTCCCCACGCCCCAGCCGAGAATGCCGCCCCGGATCATGTCGCCACGCTCCAGGAACACCTCCATGTCGTAAATCCCCGCGCACAGGATCAAGCCGCGCACCTGCTCCGGCCGCAGCGACGGCGTGATGCCCATGTCGGCGGCAAAGTCGGGGTTGGTGATGAGCGCCCCCATTTGGCTGGTGAGCTGGGCGCCGGCCGAGCTGCCGCCGAGCACGAACCGCTCCGGATCGATGTGCAGCCGCTCGGCGTTCTCGACCAGGTACGCGTGCGCGTCGTTGATCTGGTGGATCGCGGTGGGGTAGGTCTGCTCCGGTCCCAGCGAGTAGCCGATCGAGACGACGGTGTACCCCTCGGCGGCGATCAGCTCGAAGAACGGCACCTGGTCGGTCCGGTGCCCGGAAACCCACGCGCCGCCGTGCGTCCACACCACCGTCGGCAGTTGGGTGTCGGTGCCCTCCGGGAAGTACACATCGAGATAGGCGTCGTCATCGCCCGGCCGGTATTGCTGGTTGGTAATCGACGCCACGCCCTCCGGCGCGTGCTTCTCCATCGCCGCCAGCGTCTTGGCGGCCCCGTTCTCGAACACGTACCGGATCAGCAGCGTCCCCGGCCACGGGCTGACGTTGACCGCGACCAGTCCCGCCAGCACCACCGTGACGATCGTGCCGACCGGCCACAGAAACCACTTGCGCCGATACCACCTGCGTGCCGGTGAGCGGGATGCCATCGACATCGTTCTCCCCTTGGTGTGCCTGTGTTTGATAACCAGATCCGTGGTGATCTACCGCCGGTATTACACCATACTGCCGTATTTTCGGGGCGATCTTCGCCGCGCCTCGGGCGCCCATCTCCCGCGCCGCGAAAACGCTGCTACGATGGCGCGAATGCCTGCCGTCTGCCATCCCGGAGGGATTCCCGTGAACGTCATCCACATCGTCGCCGATACGCTCCGCCGCGACCACTGCGGCCCGTGGCACCAAGGACGGCCGGTCTCCGCGCTCGGCGACCCCACCCAGCCCGACTGGGTGGTGCCGACACCGAACATCGACCGTCTCGCCGCCCGCGGCACCGCCTTTGACCAGGCGTGGTGCGGCTCTCACCCCTGCATGCCCGCCCGGCGCGATCTCTACACCGGCCGCTTCGAGTTCCCCTGGCGCGGCTGGGGGCCACTGGAGGATGACGACGACGATCTTCCCCGACGCGTCTCCGGTCCGCCCAACCATTCGCTGCACGAGTTCAACCGGCACGTCAGCTACCTCGTCACCGATCACTTCCACCTCTGGGAGCAGGGGTCGGGCAACTACCACATGGGCTTCACGGGCTTCGAGTTCATCCGCGGCATCGAGGCCGACGCCTGGCACACCGACCCGATCGACGTCCCCCTCGGGCAGGAAGACGTGCGCGACACGAAGCGGGAACGGCATTTCCACAACCTCGCCGTGATGCGGCAAGGGCAGGCCGAGCCGGCCGAGGAGACCTGGTTCCCGCCCCGCACCTTCGGCGCGGCCGCCGACTGGCTGGAGCGCAACCACACCTGGCCGGATTTCTACCTCCACATCGACAGCTTCCCGCCCCACGAGCCCTGTGACCCGCCCGAACGGCTCGTCAAGCTCTTCGACGAGCGCGGCTACGACGTCGACACCTGGCGCTCGGTCGCGCCCTACGCGCTGATCGACGATGCCGGTCTCTCGGAGGACGACGTCCGCCAAATCCAGGCGTTCTACGCCGCCAGCATCGTCCATGTCGACGAGTCGCTGGGCAAGCTGCTCGACGTGATGGACCGCCACGACCTCTGGGACAACACGCTCGTCATCTTCACCACCGACCACGGCACCTGGAACGGCTCGCGCCGCCGCACCGGCAAGGGGCAGACGCATCTCTTCGCGCCGGTGTCGCACATCCCGCTGATCGTCAGCCACCCGACGCTCGGGCACGGCGCGCGTCGCGACCAGCTCGTGCAGCTGGTGGACTGCTACCCGACGATTCTCGCGGCGCTGGGCGAAGAGATCCCAGAGGGGCTCCACGGCCGTTCGATGCTGCCGATCATCGAAGACGCCGCTTCGCCGGGGCACGAGATCGCGGTCTGCGGCACCTTCGGCGAGAGCGTGACGGTGACCGACGGCGACTGGGCGCTGCACATCGCGCCAACCGAGGGGAACCGGCCGCTCTACTGGTACTCGCACCACCTCTCGCGCTTCATCGGTCACGACCTTGGCGAGTACGAGTGCCTGGAGGGCGGGGGAGGGCGACGCCCTGCTACCCTCACGCCGCTCACGGACGAGCACTGGCTGAGCGATCTGGCCGCCGATCCGTACGAAACGGAGAATCTCGCCGACCGGCACCCGGAGCAGGTGCGACGGCTGGCGACGGCGCTGCGCGATCGCCTCGCCGAGATCGACGCCCCGCCGGAGCAATGCGACCGTCTCGGTCTCGCCACGCTGGTGAAAACGGGGCAGATCAACTAGATTCCAATAGTACATTCGTTCGGCTTTTTCTTTACAGCGAATGTCACAACTGGTAATATGTTCTTGGAAACGGGCCGGTGACAAGAGGTCTGGGACCTCTTCTCTTCGAGAGGAGAGATAGCCGGTTCCCCCGCTTGATCAGTAATATGTCCTTCCACTGACTGCGAAGATGTCCTTTTCTGTCGCGATCAGGTTCTTGATCAGGACGTATGAGCGATCATCTCCCCGTTCCCATTTCCTCTGAATCGCCCAACAGCAATAGTCCGCAGCCTGGAGGCATGGATCCGACAGCGCGGGCCAGTATGACACTCGTGTATTGTCAGTGCTGCGACCGCACTGGTTGACGACATCTCTCACGGCGCTGCCAATCAGCACCTGTTCCCTGTGTGTACCAATTGAGGCGGCAACCACCAAGAGTTCATCGTCCTGCGCACAACAATTTGGAACGACGTGCTTGGCATGCAAATACCAGGCCAGCTTGTAGAACCTGGTCATCTCCTGCCGTTCCGGAATCGTCTTGCGCTTCTCGAATATCGTCGCGTCGACCCGAATTTTCATCCGGGAGATGAGTTCGAAAACCCTGTCGCGTACCGCCTGCTTGTCGCTCGTGGCATGGAAGGCGTCGACAAGCGGAAGTCCCTCCCACACTAACTCACGTCTGAGCGCCAGCAGAG
>JAEVYR010000509.1 GCA_023392645.1 Chloroflexota bacterium
GCCCCAGGCCGGTGGACGGCCATGGGGCGGGGCGCCGATGTGCCGCCCCACACCGTCAGGCAGAACGGATCACCGAGGCTTGGGATGGCGGTGGTCCCAATAAACAACCTGCGCGTCGAGGAGCGCGACGCTGTGATGTCAGTGATCCTTGCCGCAGTGTCTCATGAACGGACGTCCTCGTCTACCCCTGGCGTGACCGGCTATGCGCCATCTGGCATCGAATCTGCGTATGTCATGTCGGGATTGCCATGGATACGGCTTGGACGGCCGGAGATAGCCTGTGGCATACCTCCCTCCCAGATGCCGCTGGCAGCTTCCATGGCGATCCCCTCCAGCATCATCTCTCACCCTGTCATCGTGACGAGGGACGCTCCTGCCTCATGTCCGGAGTTCGATGTAGCCGGTGAACTTGCCCGTATGACCCTGACGACGCGCGTGACCGACGACCCGCCGTGTCGCTGGTCAGGCCAGGGAAAGCTGAGCAGCGCCGGCCCATCCTGCCGCGCCGGTCGATACCAGTACTCCACTGTCGTCGCGCGATACGGTCCCTGGCGCGCTTCCGGGTCACGAATGATTCGAAAGCGCTGACCGAGATCGAACTGGATGCCTCCGTGCTTCGACGCGACAACAACGCCATCGCGCGATTTCAGGACGATGGCGTAGATCGTGTCGAGCTCGATCGCTCGATTGTCGTTCAATGTCAGCCGGGCCTCGGTCACGCATCCCACGACCGCCTGCAGCGCCCTCGCATACCGATCGTATGCCTGGCCGGGGGTATTTCTCCGCATTACTCCTCGCTCATCGGCAGGATGAACGACACGCGGCGAACGGCTTCCGGGTCCAGTCCGTCCAGGTTCCCGGATGCATAGCGCTCGCGGAACTCCGCGCCGCTGATCCTCAGGTATTTCCGGGCCTGTCGATCGAGCAGGTCGGCGCCCTGCCGTTTCGAGATGTACTCCGGCGCATGCTGCCTCGAGTCGCGCCGAAGGCGGAAACGGCGGATCGTCGGCCGCGTTTGTGATGATGTCAAGCTCCTGCACACCATGGGCCGCTCCTTTCCGCGTTCACCTGGTACCTGTGAATATCCTATCGCAGCCTCGGGGAGCACGCTGATCCCGACCGTGCAATGCTTCTGCATCTACTGTTTCGGGAGAGGTTCCTCCCCAAGGTGGCCAACATCCCTCATATACCGAAAACATGGCCATCTTGGCCGCCTTCTCCATGCACCGAGAAGGCGGCCACGTTTCGCCGAGAAACCTGGCCGGGTTAAATCCCCGTCGTTCCGGGCAAATCGGAGAAGGTGGCCACCGGCCAGGTTGTTTTAGTTGGCCGCCTTCTCGTCCGTCCCCTCCTCCCGCTCCGGCAACGCCCACCGCCACGACTTCCCGTCTCCGCTTCGGTTCGCCACGACGCCCAACTCCTTCTTCGCCCGCCGCAGCGTCCGCTCGCTGAACCCCTGCCCCCGCGCCTGCTCCACCACCTCCGCCGCTCGCAACGGTCCCGCCGCCAGCAGCTCCTTCAGGAATGCCATCGCCTCCGTCAGTTCCTTCGCTTCCGGACCCCGCGCCCTCGGCCGTACCGCCAGGCACTCCTCCACCGTGACCTCCGCCGGACCGAGCCAGTCGATCGCGGCGTCGAGCGGGCGGCGGAACGCCAGCGGCGCCGGCGGGATCGAGTAGTTGCTCTTCACCACCTGCAGCACCTTCAGCTTGCCGTTCGTGGCGATGTCCTCCGGCTGCCGGTCGTCGGGCTGGTCGGCGATCATCAGCACGCTCCGCGCCAGCGCCGTGAACGCTGTCGACCCCAGCAGCCGCTGGCTGGCTCGACGGGCATCGCCCGCCTTCCCGACGTGCATGATCCCCACCACGCCGACACCGGTCGCCTCCATCAGGCCGATCAGCGGCAGCAGCGCGTCGCGAACCTCGCCCTCGTTGTTCCGGTCGGATTTCGGCAGGTAACTGCTGAGCGGGTCGATCACCACCAGCCCGATGTCGTGCTGCCGGATCGCATCGCGCATGACCCCCGTGTCGCGCTGCAGGTCGAACCACCGCGTGTGACCGTCCGCGCGAACCGTGCCCTGCAGCGCCAGCACTCGCCTGGAATCGGCATTGTGCAGGTCGAGCCGGGGCCGGATCGCGTTGGCCACGTCGTCCTCGGCGCTGAGCAGCAGCACGCCGGTCGGGCGCGTGGCGGCGCCATCGGGCAGTGGCCGGCCGGTGGTGAGCGCGGCGGTGATCGAAGCCATCACCGTCGACTTGCCGTCACCGCCGTGCCCGCCCAGCAGCGTCAGCATCCCCGCCGGGATCCAGCGCTCCCACAGCCAGTCGATCGCTTCCGATGCGACGTCGGACAGGCGCAGCAGCGCCGGGGCGATGCCCGGCGCGCGGTCGTTCTCCGCCCACTCCATCAGCGTCAGCTTGCTGCGATACGGAATCGCACGGCGCGGCGCGGCCGGCGTTGCCTTGCGCGAGGTGGCGTTGCTCGTCATGATGGTTCCTTTCGTCAGGACGCCAACCCCGGACTATCGTCCGGGGCAAGGGCGCATGCCCCTACCATCACGATCGCAACGAGCGCGGTCAATTGCGCCACCGCCGCGTCAAATTGCGTTCATCGCGTCGCCGGGCAGACCGCGCCGCGCGCTTCCGCTGGATCGGTGGGCAGGGCACGTCGGCGTAGGTGCAGAACACGCAGCAGTCCCCCTCGGCCGGTCGCAGCACTACGTTGCACGCATCGCACCGGTAGAAGAACTGGCACGAGCTGGCGGTCATTGTCTCGCGATGCTCCGCGCCGCACTCCGGGCACGTCAGCGTGGCCTCATAGACGATATCCATCCGTACATCCTTTCACATCGGTGCCGATCGTGGCATTGAGCGCGGCGCGGTCATGAGTCGCTCCGCGCCTCCCGGCACTGCCGGCACCAGCCGAACAGCACGAGATGGTCGGTGACGACCTCGAAGTCGTGTGCGTCGCGCACCCGCTCGAACATGTCACCCAGCACCGCGTCGTCGATCTCCTGCGTCCACCCGCACGCGCGGCACACGAGGTGGTGGTGCGGCCTGGGG
>JAEVYR010000601.1 GCA_023392645.1 Chloroflexota bacterium
ATCCAGCACGGGGTAAACGCCGATGAAGAATCCCGCCCCCCAGACCTCCTCGTAAACGTCGGTGGTGGCCGGGTCGGGTTCGATCCACGAGACCCAGCCGCCCCAGCCGGTATCGAAGGGTTCGTACTGATCGGCGGAGAGCACGAGGTCGCGGGTGCCCGAGTGCAGACCGTCGGCTGCGACGACGAGATCGAACCGGGCTTCGGTCGCTTCGCCGCCGGTGGCGAGGGTGACCCGCGCACCGTCGGACTCCTGCGCGATCGCGGCGATGGTGGTGTCGAAGATGACCGGCGCGCCGCCGTCGGAAAGGACGTCGAGCAGCGCGCCGCGGGAGAGACCGCGATAGTCGCCGAAATCATCCATCAGCGTCGCGAAATCGTCGTTGCGGATGACGTTGCCATGGCGATCGCGCAGGCGGTAGGTGTGGATGGCGACACTCTGCTCGCGGTAGGGCTGGTCGAGGCCGAGTTCGCCGATGACAGGGGCCACCAGTGGCATCAGGCCGATCATGTAGCCGGCGTCGGCGTCGTCGCGCTGCTTGTCGATCACGACCGGGTGGAGGCCCTGCCGGCGCAGCTCCGCGGCCAGGGTGAGGCCGGCCACGCCGGCGCCGGCGATCAGCACGCGCAAGCGATCTTCGCTCGACAGGTCAAGCTGGGTCCCGAGCATTGTTGGGGTACGCATCGCGTCGTTCCTTTCACTGGACCAGTCGGTCCAGCCACGCTATCGTAGCACCAACTGGACCGCACGGTCCACTCGCTGCTACCATGAGGCCATGACGACGACCCCTGCCGGAACCATGCCGCCCGAGCGCTACCGCGCGCTGCTGGAAACCGCCGCGCGGGAGTTCGCGACGGCGGGATACGAGCGCGCCTCGCTGAACCGCATCATTCGCGCGCGCGGGATGAGCAAGAGCTCCTTCTATCACTTCTTCGACTCCAAGGCGGCGCTGTTCGACGCCGTGGTGGCGGAAGCGGCGCTGGCGCTGGCCACCGAGTTGGCGATTCCTGGGCCGGAGGCGATGCGCGGGCCGGCGTTCTGGGATCACGTCCAGGCGCTGGTGGAGCGGCTCGTCTGGCTGTCGGACACGGGTGGATGGTTCGTCGATTTGGGCCGGCTCGTCTACCTGCCCGACGCGCCGGTGGAGGAGAGCCCGGCGCTGCGCCGGGTGCTCGAAGAGGCGGGGGCGTGGCTGGCGGCGGCGCTCGACGTCGGTCGGGCGTCGGGCGCGGTGCGGGATGACATGCCCGCCACGCTGTTGACCGAGCTGGCGCTGGCCGCGCTTCAGGCGATGGACCGCTGGTCGATCGCGCATCTGGGCGAGGTCGATGCCGCCGAGCGCGACCGGCTCGCGGCGTTGCAGGTCGACCTGCTGCGGCGTCTGCTCGCGCCGTAACGGTTCGAGGCGAACTCGATGGTCCGCGTCCGATGGGCACGATCCGCAGTGGGCGGGCCCACAAGCTGTCGCCGATGCCCGCCGCTATGGTCCCGCGGACGCTGAACTCATCCCTTGACGGCGGCGGAGGTCGAGCCCTCGATGAAGTAGCGCTGGAAGATGATGAAGAAGATCGCAATCGGCACCGTCGTGATCACCGACATCGCCATCAGCGTCGGCTGGTCGGTGTAGTAGGCACTCTTGAATTGCGCCAGGCCGACCGGCAGCGTGTACAGGTCCGTGTTGCCGCCGCCGATGAAGATCAACGGCTCGAGAAACGAGTTCCAACTGCTCTGGAAGCTGAAGATCGTCAGCGCCGTGATCGACGGGATCGCGTTCGGCACCACGATCTGCGAGAAGATCCGGAAGCGGTTGGCCCCGTCGACGCGCGCCGCCTCCTCGATTTCGTTCGGGAACGACTCGAAGAACTGCTTCATCAGGAAGATGCTGAACGCGTCGGCGAGGAACGGCAGCGTCAGGGCGCCGTAGGTGTTCAACAGGTGCAGGTTCTGCAGCAGGATGTATTTCGGGATGATCGTGACGATGCCGGGCACCATCATCGTGCTGAGGATGATGAGGAAGACGACATCGCGACCGGGGAACTTCATCCGCGCGAAGGCGTAGCCGGCCATGGTGCACATGATCACCCGGCCGACGATCCACGCCAGCGCGACGACCACGCTGTTGAACAACCAGCGGCCGACGTTGGAATCCCACGCCACCCGGTAGGCCTCGGCGGTCGGATTGTTGGGCCAGAACAGGTTGTCGAAGGCGATCTGCAGCGCCTCCGGCCGGCTCTTGAACGACGTCGCCACCGCGTAGGCGAACGGCACGAACATCAGGAGCGCCACGAACACCAGCAGGATGTACGCGACGATGCGGATCGCGGTGTCACCGCCGCTGTGGGACCCGACCGGTGCCGGTCGGCCGGTGTCCCCGGTCTCCACCTCGGCCAGGACTGGTTCGGCCGCGGCCTTCTGGTCGACGGTCACCATCGCCGTCCCTCCTCATCTTGATCGCGGAGCTGGAGCTGGGTCATCAGTCCTCGCTCCCCGCGATGCGCCGCTGGATCAGGAAGATCACCATGATGATGGCGAAGAGCACCACGGCGATCGACGAGGCGTAGCCCATCGCGAAGTTGCCGAAGCCCTCCTGATAGACCAGGTAGCCGAGCGTGACGGTCGTTTTTGCGGGACCGCCCGACGTCATCACGAAAATCTGGTCGAAGACCTGGAACGTGCCGATGAACCCCAGCGTGAGCACGAAGAAGACGACCGGCCGCAGCAGCGGCACGGTGATGTCGAAGAACTGCTGGCGGCGGTTCGCGCCGTCCATCGCGGCCGCCTCGTAGACGTCACCGGGGATATCCTGCAGGCCGGCGAGGAAGACGACCATCATCGTGCCCATCGTGGTCCAGATATTCATCATCATGATCGACAGCAGCGCCACGCTCGGGCCGGCCAGCCAGACGTTGACGTTGTCGACGCCGACGCCGTTGAGCGCCATCTCCAGCACCCCCTTGGGGTTGCTCAGCCAGGGCGGTTTGGGCGTCGGGAAGCCCATCTTGATGAGGAAGAAGTTGATCAGGCCGCGCTGCGAGTAGAGCCAGAGGAAGATGATCGAGATGACGACCGAGGAGCTGATCGAGGGGAAGTAGAACGCCGTCCGGAAGAAGCCACGGCCGCGGATCTTCTGGTTGGCGAGCACGGCGAGGATGAGGCCGAGCGCCGTCTGAGTCGGCACGACGCCGAGCGAGAACCAGAGGGTGTTGCGGAAGGCGAGCTGGAAGTCGCTGTTCCCGAACAGCTTCGTGTAGTTGTCGAGGCCGACCCACGGCTTCTCGGGCGTGATCACGCTCCACTGGTGGAAGCTCAGCCAGAAGACCTGGAGGATCGGCCACACGATGAACGTGCCGATGAAAATGATCGCGGGGAGGATGAACAGCCACCCCGCGACTGCATCCTCGGCCGCGATGGGGTCGCGCGAGCGTCGCCGCCTGGGCAGTGCAACCATCGTCCCTGCCTCCTTTCGATCGGGTCGCGTTCGTGTCGAATCCGCACGAGCGTCACTCCAGCGAGGACCACCCTCCGCGCCGAGGCGGACTGACGCCCCGGCGCGGAGATGCATCGCGCCCGTTCAGCATGCCGCCGCCGTGCGTGCCAGTCGGGCGCCGACGACGGTCTCGCGGATCAGGAGGCCGGGGTCGCGGCGCCGCCAGCGCCGAGCGTGAGGTCGGCCTGGGC
>JAEVYR010000595.1 GCA_023392645.1 Chloroflexota bacterium
CGCTTCAAACCCCCACGACTCGATGAGGCCGGTGTCACGTTGGACTTCACAGGGTTGGAACAAACCCTGCGATTGGAACTTGGAAGGTTCGGCAGTGAGCAGCCCGGCGCAAATACGCGACCCGCCGCGCAGCGTCACGTCGCCTGATCGCGTGTCGTGCCGTCACAGGGGAGCGGAGCATGATCGAGAACATCCCGGAGACGAGGCTCCGCAAGGCGGACCACATTCGCATCAATCTGGAGGAGGATGTTCAACACCATGATGTGACCACCGGGCTCGAACGGTACCGCTTCGCGCATGACGCGCTGCCCGAGCTCAATCTGGACGCGGTTGACCTGTCATCGGCGTTTCTCGGTCATCGCCTGCGCGCGCCGCTGCTGGTGTCCTCCATGACCGGCGGTGTCGAACGGGGATGGGAGATCGCCCGCCGCCTCGCGGTCGCCGCGCAGCAGAACGGTATCGCGCTCGGCGTCGGCTCGCAGCGGGCGGCGATCGAGGATGCGACCCTGGCCCAGTGGTACCAGGTGCGGGATGCCGCGCCGGACGTGCTGCTGTTCGCGAACCTCGGCGCGATTCAGCTCAACTACGGCTACGGCGCGGCTGAGTGTCGTCGGGCCGTGGAGATGATCGGCGCCGACGCGTTGATCCTGCACCTCAACCCCATGCAGGAGGCCCTGCAGCCCGAGGGCAATCGCGACTGGTCCGGCCTGCTCGACCGAATCGCGGCAGTCTGCCATGATATTGATGTTCCGGTTGTGGTCAAGGAGGTCGGGTTCGGCATTTCGGGGCAGGTGGCGCGGCGGCTGGCCGACGCCGGTGTGTCAGCGATCGATGTCAGCGGCGCCGGCGGCACGTCATGGAGCGCGGTTGAGCACTACCGCGCCGACAGCGATCGGGCTCGTCGCGCGAGTGAGACCTTCATTGACTGGGGCATCCCGACCGCGACCTGCCTGCGAATGGTCCACGGGGCCGTGCCGGACCTGCCCCTGATTGCCAGCGGCGGGCTCCGAACCGGCCTCGACGCCGCCAAGGCGATCGCGCTGGGGGCGGATCTTGCCGGCTTCGCCGGGCCGATGCTCCGCGCCGCCGCCGAGAGCGAGGAGGCGGCGATCGAGCTGCTGGCCACGATCGTCGACGAGTTGCGGCTGGCGATGTTCGGCGCCGGCGCGGGCACGATCGCCGCGCTGGGGCATGCCGAGCTGATGATGGGAGACGGGCATGCAGCAACCTGAGCCACGCGTTCGCCGCTTGCCAACGGAGGCCGACTGGCGCGCCTGCGAGGCGATCGCCAGCGGCCACGGGCGCTCGTTCTACCTCGCCAGCCGGCTGCTGCCGCTGGCCCGCAAGCGCGGCGTGCTGGCGACGTATGCCTGGTGCCGCATCACCGACGACATCGTCGACCGTGCCGCTGTCCGCGGCCCCGATGCGACCGCCAAGGCGCTCGATGCCTGGGCGGTCGAGCTGCTTGAGCCCAAACACCCCGTCGCGATCGCCTTCGCCGCCGCCCGCGAGCAGTTCGGCGTGCCGGACGGTCCGGCCCGCGACCTGCTCACCGGCGTGCGCATGGACATCCGGCCCGGCTTCTACGCGAGCTGGGACGAGCTGCGGACCTACTGCTTCCATGTGGCCGGCACCGTCGGATTGATGGTGGCGCCGATCCTCGGCTGCGGCGATCCCGGCGCCCACCGTCACGCCGCCGATCTCGGCATCGCCATGCAATTGACCAACATCCTGCGCGATGTGGCTGAGGATGCCCAGATGGGGCGACTCTACCTGCCACTAGACGAGATCGCGGCCTTCGGTTGCGACCCCGACGCGATCCTTGCCGGGATGCCCGGCTCCGGGTTTCGCGACCTGATGGCGTTTCAGGTCACTCGGGCGCGTGGGCTCTACCGCGAGGCGCTGGCCGGCGTGCCCGCGCTCGTCCCCAGCGGCAGGCTGGCGACCCTTGCCGCCGCGCGTCTCTACGCCGGGATTCTCGACCAGATCGAGGCGATGGACCACGACGTGTTCCGCGGCCGTGCCGTGGTGCCCTCGTCGCGAAAGGCGCGACTGCTGGCGTCGGCCTCCGCGTCAGTCGCCCTGATGTCGGTGACGCCCCGGCACAGTCTCCGGGCCACCGGCCGATCGCTGTCCACCAATGTGGCGGTGAGTTTTCTCCGGAGGCTGCCGTGACGGGCATTCGCTCAGGATTCCGCCGCGATGAGGTCGTCGGCGATCTTCGCGGAGCTCAGCACGCCGGGCAGGCCCGCGCCAGGGTGCGTGCCTGCGCCGACGAAGTAGAGGTTCGGCACCTCCTCCGACCGGTTGTGTGGGCGGAACCACGCCGATTGCGTCAGGATCGGCTCGACCGAGAACGCCGAGCCGAGGTAGCTGTTGAGGTCGGTCTCGAAATGCCTCGGGTCGATCATGTGCTCGGTGACGATATGCCGGCCGAGGCCCGGGAGGTAGCGCTCCTCGAGATGGGCCATGATGCGGTCGCGATAGGGCTTCGCCGCCTCGGCCCAGTCGGGTCCGCCCCCGAGATGCGGCACCGGCGCGAGCACGTAGAACGCCTCGCACCCCGCCGGCGCCAGCGATGGGTCCGTGATCGTCGGCATGTGCAGGTAAAGCGAGAAATCGTCTGCCAGCGTTTTGCGGTTGAAGATATCGGTCAGCAGGCCCTTGTAGCGCGGGCCGAGAATGATGTCGTGGTGGGCGAGGGCCGGGCCATCCTGGCCTCGATACTGGCGGTCGGTGCCAAAGTAGATCACCACCAGCGACATCGAGTACCGCATGCGCGCCAGGCGCCGGTCGGTGTATTTCCTTCGCGCCGACAGCGGCAGCAATCGCTGGTAGGCGGCGGCGACGTCGCCGTTGCAGACGACGATATCCGCCGGGAGCACGGACCCGTCGGCGAGACGTACGCCCGTGGCGCGACCACCGTCGGTGTCGATCTGCTCCGCCTCGGTTTCCAGCAGCAGCGTGCCACCCAGCTCGGTGAACAGCCGCGCGAGCGCGTCGATGACCGCGCCGGTACCGCCCATCGCGAACCAGACGCCCCACTGGCGCTCCAGATGGTGAATGAGTGTGTAGATGCTCGTCGTCTGGAACGGGTTGCCGCCGACCAGCAGCGGATGAAACGAAAGCACCTGGCGCAAGCGCTCATCCTGGACATAGCGCGAGACCAGACCATAGACGGTGCGATAGCTCTGCAGCTTCACGAGATCCGGCGCGATCCGGAGCATGTCTGTCACGCGCAGAAAGGGCCGATCGGCCAGCTCCGTGAAGCCCTTGGCGAAGATGCGCTCGGTCAGGGCGATGAAGTCGCGGTAGCCGGCGACATCGTGCTCCGGGAACGCGCTGAAGGCGCGGATGCGCGCGAGCATGGTTTCGGTATCGCCGCTGTAATCGAAGTGCGCGCCGTCCGGGAAGAAGATGCGATAGAACGGATCGACCGGGACCAGCGTGACGTAGTCCTCCGGCTTCCGACCCGCAAGTTCGAACAGGTCGGTGATCATCCATGGCGCGGTAATCACGGTCGGTCCGCCGTCGAAGGTGAAGCCATCCTGCCGGTAGACGTAGGCGCGCCCGCCGGGCCTGTCGCGCTTGTCGATGAGGGTGACCTGGTGGCCGCGAGCGGCGAGACGCACCGCCGCGGCGAGACCGCCGAATCCACTACCGATCACGACGATGCGCTTGCCCATATGGGTATCCGTCCATTCGTCCACGGTGGGACGGTCCAGTCGCCGACCCGATGCCCGTTCGTTATACCCCGACGGCCACTACCCGGGCGGCGGCGGGGGGTGCGATCGTGACGGTCGTTGCGAGGGTGCTGGCGGCGATTCAGCTTCTGCTCGCCGCGCGTGTCTTCGGTCGCATGGCGACAACCGCCAACGGCAGCCGCATCGAGCGCGTTTCCGGCGTCGGCCCGAAGGCAGGGCAGGTGACGGTGCTCGTGCCGGTATTGAACGAGGTTGGGCGGTTGTCACCGTGCCTGGCGGGTTTGGCCGGGCAGGGGTCGGAGCTGGCGGAGATCCTCGTCATCGACGGCGGGTCGACCGATGGGACGCCAGAGCTCGTTGATCGCTGGATGGCGCGCGACTCGCGCATCCGGTTCATCGACGCCACGCCGGTGCCTGCCGGCGTGAACGGCAAGGCGCACAATCTGCGAGCAGGTCTCCGGCAGTCGGGCCAGGCGCCGTGGGTGCTGACGATCGACGCCGACGTTCGACCCGACCCGCGTCTCGTGCGGTCACTTCTGGCGCATGCGATCCGGAATGATGTGTCGGCCATGAGCGTGGCGACGCGACAGCTCCTCTCCGGCTCCGCGGAAGGGCTGGTACACCCCGCCATGCTGACCACGCTGGTCTATCGCTTCGGCATTCCCGGCAGCGCGACCGCCGACGCGAATCGCGTGCAGGCGAACGGCCAGTGTTTCCTGGTTCGACGGGACATCCTCGATGCCGTCGGGGGCTTCGACGGCGTGCTGGACTCCGTCTGTGAGGATGTCACGCTCGCCCGGACCATCGCCCGGCGGGGCCACCGGGTCGGGTTCTACGAGGCCGGCGCTCTCGCGCGTGTCGCGATGTACGGCGGATGGCGGGATGCGTGGGAAATTTGGTCGCGATCGTTGCCGATGCGCGACCGGCACTCGGGAGTGGCGGGCCGGATCGGGCTGGCCGAGGTGCTGCTGGTCCAGGCGGCGCCGCTCTGGCTCGCCGGCCTCTGGTCCTGGCGGCTGGGTCGGCGCGAGCCGGCTGCCGCCCTCAACGTTGTGCTGGTGGTTGCGCGGATCGGCGTGCTCGGTGGCACGGCTCGCGCGTACGAGCGGGTGCCGGCCACCTACTGGTTTTCGCCGCTGGCCGATCTGCCGGTGGCCGTGCGGTTGATCGCGATGTGGCGCCGGCGGCGCCACCGCTGGCGCGGTCGGGACTTCATCTCAGGAGACGCGGCATGAGCGATATCAGGCGCTTTCGGATTCCACTCGTCATCTTCGTGGCGCATCTGGTCGCGCTCGTCTTTGGGCTGGTCGGGCTGCTGATCATGCTGCCCCACCCGGAGCTATGGACGGGCGATCCTCGGGCCGTCGAGGTCTTCAACTGGTCGATGGAGCACGCGGGCGCGACGCACATCATCTTCGGCGCGCTGGCGATGGCCGCGTGGGGCGTCGTCGCCCTCGGCTGGCGCAAGACGGCGATCTTCTTCGTCGTCTCCTACACGCTCTCGCTCGGCTTCGAGCTGTTCGGCACCGGTACCGGCTGGCCCTTCGGCAACTACGAGTACACCAGTTTCCTCGGCTACAAGGTGCTCGACCGAGTGCCGTACACGATCCCGCTGTCGTGGTTCTACATGGGGTTCGCCTCGTACCTCCTTGGCGCCTTCGTGGCCGATCGCCTCGGCGTCCGGCGGATGACGCTCTGGACGGTGCTGCTCGGGGCGTGGTTCCTGACCGTGTGGGACCTCGTGCTTGATCCGGCGATGGCGCACGAGTCGCTGCGCGTCCAGTTCTGGATCTGGGACGAAACCGGCCCGTACTTCGGCATGCCGATCAAGAACTTCATCGGCTGGACCGTCACCGGCCTGGTCTTCATGGCGCTGAGCCGGTTCCTGTGGCGAGAGGAGGTCGAGCCGCGCGGACTTGACTTGCGCCTGCCCCTGGCCATCTACGCGGTCAACCTGATCTGGGCGATGGTGCTGAGCGCCAGCGTCGATCTTTGGCTGCCCATCCTGCTGTCGGCCGTGCTTGGTCTGGCGCCGGCACTGCTGGTGCTGCGCCAGCCACGACACCGGGATCAACCCCGGCCGCTCGAGCTCGCGCGGGATGCCTGAGGTCGCCTGGCGGTTCCTGCGCGCCGGCAGTGCCAGGCTCGCGCGCCGGAACCTCGACATCGAGGTCGAAGGCGTCGAGCACGTGCCACGTCACGGGCCCGTCATCATCGCCTCGCGGCACTACCACCACCTTTATGACGGCGTCGCGCTGCTGTCCGCGGTGCCGCGGCCGCTTCACATCCTCGTCGGTCTTGACTGGGTGCGTAACCCGGCCGGCAAGGCCGCGATGACCGCCCTCTGTCGCGCCGCCGGCTGGCCGGTCGTGCTGCGCCGCGACGGCGCTCACTCGGTGGACGACGCCGACGCTCGCCACGCCCTGCGGCGGGCGACTGCCGATGCGCTCGGCCTGCTGGCGGCTGGTCACGCCCTGCTCGTCTTCCCCGAGGGCTATCCGACCATCGACCCGACGTACACCCCGAAGCAGGACGACGACGAGATCCTGCCGTTCCAGCCGGGGTTTGCCCGGTTGGCGGCGCTCGCCGCCGGGCAGGGGATCGAGACGCCCATCGTGCCCGTCGGGCTGGAGTATGCCCGGGGCGATCGGTGGCGAGTGACGCTGCGCTTCGGTGCGCCGCGAGTGATTGCCCGGCGCGCGGAGGCCAACGCCGTCATCGCCGACGTCGAGCGCGAGGTGCGGCGGCTCTCCGGACTGCCGGGGCTACCGGCTCGGCCATGAGGCGGCCGATCGGACGGCCGGGGACACCGTGATATACTGCCTCGCGGATTATGGGAAGAACCGGGGGCGCCCGATCCAGCTCGCAGTCCACCGCGCCTGAGTGCTCCCAACCCGCTATCCCACCCGATTCTTCGCGATAATGTTCGGTTTCCGTCCGCGCGCCCGATCATCACGCTTGCGCGGCCCACACCTCCGGAGGTCCCCGGCTCGTGTTCCGACCCCTCTCCACGTTGTTCGGTTTTTTCAGCCGGGATCTCGGTATCGACCTCGGAACGGCCAACACCCTCGTCTACGTTCGCGGCCGCGGCATCGTCATCTCCGAGCCGTCGGTGGTGGCGATCGACACCAAGACCAAGCGAGCCCTGTGGGTCGGCATGGAGGCGAAGGCGATGATGGGCAAGACGCCCGAGTCGATCGTTGCCGTGCGCCCGCTCAAGGACGGCGTGATCGCCGACTTCGACACCGTCGAGATGATGCTGCACCACTTCATTCGCAAGGTGCACCTGCAGCGCCTGATGGCGCCGCACCCGCGCGTGGTGATCGGCATCCCCAGCGGCGTCACCGAGGTCGAGAAGCGCGCCGCCAAGGATGCCGCCCTCTCGGCCGGCGCGCGCGAGGCCTATACGATCGAGGAGCCAATGGCGGCCGCGATCGGCGCGGGCCTGCCGATCAACGAGCCGATCGGCAGCATGATCGTCGACATCGGCGGCGGCACCACCGAGGTCGCCGTGATCTCGCTCGGCGGCATCGTCGTCAACCACTCGATCCGGGTCGCCGGCGACGAGATCGACGACGCGCTGATCCAGTATGCCCGCCGCGATCATAATCTCGTGATCGGCGAGCGCACCGCCGAAAACGCCAAGATGGCCGCCGGTTCGGCCTATCCGCTGGAAGAAGAGGTGCGCGTCAACCTGCGCGGGCGTGACCTGCTGACGGGCCTGCCGAAGTCGGTCGAAGTCAGCTCGGTCGAGCTGCGCGACGCGATCTCGCAGCCGGTCAACACGATCATCGAGCTGGTCAAGAACTCGATCGAGGAGACCCCGCCCGAGCTGGTCGCCGACATCATGGAGCACGGCATCACCCTCGCTGGCGGCGGCGCGCTGCTGATGGGGCTCGACCGGCGGCTGCAAAGCGAGCTCCGCATGCCCGTGCACCGGGCCGAGGATCCGCTTACCTGCGTCGCGCGCGGCACCGGCCGCGTCGCCGCGGCGCTGCACCTCTACCAGCGCGCGCTGGCGGGCGGCCAGGAGCTGCGTCGCGGCTAGCGGCGCGGCTCGCCCCGCCGAAGGGTGTGACGCATGACCACGATCTCGTTCCGAAAAACCGCGTCGCTCGCGACCATGTTCATCCTGATCAGCCTGGCGCTGGTGATGATGGATCGGCGCGACATGCTGGTGCCGCTGCGCGAGGGACTCTCCAGTGTGGTCTCCCCCGTGGCCGAACGGTTCGAGCGCGTCTCGCGCGGGCCGGACTTTCGCAGCGACGTCGAGAAGCAGCTCGCCAGCGCGCAGAAGGAGCTCGATGCGGTCAAGGCGGAGAACGCCAATTTGCAGGCGCAGCTCGCCGAGTTCCAGATGCTCGACGCCGAGATTCAGGCCGAGGCGCGCCGGCCCGAGTTGGAGTACGTCGCGGCGACGGTGATCGGACACGACCCCACCGGCAAGCAGAAATACGTCGTGATCAACAAGGGCAGCGCCGACGGCATCGAGGTCGGCATGGCCGTCACCGACCCGAACTACTATGTCGGGCAGGTCGTTGAAGTCTGGGACGACCAGGCGAAGATCATGTTCATCATCGACAGCAGCTCCCGGGTGGGTGCGCAACTGCTCGACAGCCAGGCGGACGGCATCGTCGTCGGTCAGTGGCAGGCCGGCGGCCGCCTGCAGATGCAGAATGTGGATCGCGATGCGGAGGTCGAGGATGGCGAGCTGGTGATCACCTCCGGCGTGCTCACCACCGAGACGCGCGGCGTGCCGCCCAACATCATCATCGGCACCGTCTTCGGCGAGCCGACCGAGGCCGAGCGTTCCAACGAGGTGGCCTGGGAGGTGCGCCCGGCCGTCGATTTCGACAAGCTCCGAACCGTCTGGGTGGTGATGCCAAATGCCGACGATGAAAGCGACTGATTCTGGCGGCATCGACCTGCGGCTTTCGGCCGCGCTGGCGGTGGCCAAGGCGACCGCGACGGGGATCCGCATCGCCGGCCGCGGGGGTGGCACCTCGGCGCCCGGGCTCGTCGCCGACCGGATCGATCCCGGTCTTTTGGGCAAGCTCACCGGGCGGCTCGAGCACGGCGTTGTCATCGTTGCCGGCACCAATGGCAAAACGACGACCTCGCGCATGATCGCCGACATGCTGGAGGCAGCCAGCATGCCGCCGGTGCACAACCGCTCCGGCTCCAACCTGCTGCGCGGTGTCGTCTCCGCCTTTGCCGGGCAGGCATCGATCGCTGGCGGGCCGGGCGGTACGGTCGGGGTGATCGAGGCCGACGAGGCCGCGCTGCCGCAAATCCTCGCCCGGGTAACGCCGCGGGTGCTGCTGCTGAACAATCTCTTCCGTGACCAGCTCGATCGCTTCGGCGAGCTGGATGCGATCGCCCGGAAGTGGCGGCCGGCGCTCGCGGCGCTCGGGCCGGAGACCACCGTCGTCGTCAACGCCGATGATCCGACGCTGACCGCCATCACGACCGATATCGCCGCGCGCGTCGTCACCTTCGGCATGGACGACGCCGAGCACCGGCTGGAGGCGCTCTCGCACGCGGCCGACGTGCCGTCCTGCCGCGTCTGCGGGCATGATCTCGACTATCGCGCGCTCTACCTCTCGCATCTTGGCGACTGGTTTTGCCCGAGCTGCGGCAATGCCCGTCCCGCGCTCGACGTGACCGGCACGCGGATCGCCCTGAACGGGGTGGAGTCGCTTCGGCTCGATGTGGTCACCGGCGACGAAACCACGCCGGTGGGAATCGGCGTGCCGGGACTCTACAACGCGTACAACCTGCTCGCCGCGGTCACGGTCGGCCGGCAGATGGGCATCGCCATGCCGGTGATCGGCGACGCGATGGCGGCGTTCCGCTCGGCGTTCGGCCGCATCGAACGCGTCACCTACCGCGAGCGCACGCTGACGCTGGCGCTGGTGAAGAACCCGGTCGGGTTCAACGAGGTGCTCCGGATGCTGACCGCCGAAACCGGTGGGCTGGAGGTGCCGACGCTCATCGCGATCAACGATCTCGACGCTGACGGTCGCGATGTGAGCTGGCTGTGGGACGTCGATTTCGAGCTGCTCGCCGGCGGTGGCGGCCCGCTCGGCGCGACCGGTCTCCGCGGCGCCGACATGGCGAACCGGTTGCGCTACGCCGGCATCCCCGACGCGCGCCTGACGCGCTACCCCGATGCGCTGCACGCCGCGCTCGACGCCTTCGTCGAGACCATCCCGGCCGAGGGCGCCGGGTACATCCTGCCGACCTACACCGCGATGCTCCAAATCCGCAAGATCCTGGCGGACCGGGGCGCGGTCGAGACGTTCTGGAAGCAGTAGGGAGGGCGACATGAGCGACGCACCCGCCCGCGTGAAGATCGCGTGGCTCTACGGGCAGCGCATGAACATCTATGGCGACCGGGGCAACGTGATCGCCCTGGCACAGCGCGCCCGCTGGCGCGGCATCGAGCCCGAAGTGGTCGAGATCGGTATCGGCGATCCGATTCCCGCCGATGTCGACATCTTCTTCTTTGGCGGCGGGCAGGACGACGAGCAGGTCGCGGTTTCGCGCGATCTCGCGGGCGCGAAGGGCGAGGCGTTGAAAGCCGCGGTCGAGGATGGCGCGGCACTGCTGGCCATTTGCGGCGGCTATCAGTTGCTCGGGCATGAGTATCGGCCCTACAATGCCGACGTGCTGCCGGGGATAGGCTTGTTCGATGTCACATCGGAGGCCGGTTCGGAGCGGTTCATCGGCAATGTTGTCATCGACACCGACGAATGGGGAACGCTGGTCGGGTTCGAGAACCACAGCGGCCTGACCTGGCTGGGCGAGAGCGCCGAACCGATGGGGAAGGTGCGAATCGGGCGTGGCAACAACGGCACCGACGGTTCGGAGGGCGCGCGCTGGCGGAATGCCGTCGGGTGCTACCTGCACGGCGCGCTCTTGCCGAAAAACCCGAACCTTGCGGATTGGCTCTTGCAGGCTGGCTTGAATCGGCGGCATGAATCTGGCGTTATACTTAGAACATTAGGGGACCAGGCCGAGCAGGCGGCGCATGAAAGCGCCATCCGCCGCGCTGAGGTCGCCCGTTAGTGTGCGTACGCCGTGGCGGAGCCGCGGTTTCCCGTGATCAGTAAATGGCGGTGCGAAGGCACCAAGTGAGGACTACCATGGCACGACTTGACAGCCTCGATGAGCGAATCTTGTCGAGTCTTCAGGAAAACGGGCGCCTGACGATGAAGGCGCTTGCGGAACAGATCGGGATGTCCAGCCCGGCCGTGATCGAGCGGGTGCGCCGGCTCGAGGAGCGAGGCATGCTCACGGGCTACCGGGGGCTGGTCGACCCGGCCGCGATCGGTCGGCCGATGTCGGTGTTGTTGCAGGCGACGGTGCCACACGGCAGCCAGGAGGCATTCTTGGGCGCGCTGCACGAGCACCCCGCCGTCGAGGAGGTGCTCCGGGTGAGCGGCCCGCGCAACTACGTCGTGCGCGCGCATCTCTCCGGCACCGAGGAGCTCGAGGAGCTGATGGATCAGCTCGGCGAGCGGAGCGACGCGATCGAGGCGGAGATGATCCTCTCGATCCCGGTCCGCGAGGCGGCGATCATGCCGCCGCCCGACGTCGTCAGCCGGCGCAAGCGCGGCATGCGCCGTCGCCAGGCCGAGGCCGCCGATTCCGCTGAGTAGCGATTCCCAATCGAAGAACCCGCCGAAAAACCCGGGCGCCGCGCGCCCGGGTCTTGCCGTGCCCGACAGTACGCGATCGAGCGCCGGCAAGGGATGTCCGGCGCTCGCCACCGTTCGGTGAAGCCCAACGGGCGCGCCGGCAATGACCTCGTGCGCCGCGAGCTGGTTCTACGCTCCGGGTGGGCGGATGGCGGCGAGAT
>JAEVYR010000333.1 GCA_023392645.1 Chloroflexota bacterium
CTGCCGGCGCCAGCAGCTCGTAGCTCCACGCGATCGCGCCGCGCAGCGTCTGCTGGCGAACCGGCAGGTTGCGCGCGCCGCCGGTGAGGATGGGCAACCGGGCCGAGAGCCGTCCCAGCATCGCCTCCGGCGGCAGGATGCGGATGCGTGCCGCGGCGAGCTCGATCGCCAGCGGCAGGCCGTCCAGCCGGGTGCAAATCTCGGCGATGGCCGGCGCGTTCTCGGCGGTCACCTGAAACGAGGGTCGTGCCGCCTCCGCGCGTTCGATGAACAGGCGGACGCTCTCGTACTGCGAGATCGCGGAGACGTCCCGTGCTCCCCGGGGATCGGGAAGCGCGAACGGCCGCACCGGGAACTCGTGCTCGCCGCCGATCTGGAGCCGGCTCCGACTCGTGGCGAGCACCTTGACGCCGGGTGCGGCGACGAGCAGCTCGCCGACGAATGTGGCCGCGTCGATGACCTGCTCCAGGTTATCCAGCACGAGGAGGATCTGCCGGTCGCGGAGCCAGTCCGCCACCTGAGCTGCGATCGCTTCTTCACCGGTATCGCGCAGGCCGAGCGACTGGGCGATCGCCGCGGGCACCAGCGCGGGATCGGTGATCGCGTCCAGGGTGGCGAGGAATACGCCGTGCTCGAACCGGTCGAGCAGATCGGCGGCGACCTGGAGCGAGAGGCGGGTCTTGCCGATGCCGCCGGGGCCGGTGAGGGTGACGAGGCGCACGTCGTCGCGCCGCAACAGTCCCAGCACGGCCGCGACGTCGTCCTCGCGCCCGATGAATTGCGTCAGCTGGGTCGGCAGGTTGTTCGGTCGGGCGTCGAGCGTGCGCAGCGGCGGGAATCCCGACCGCAGCTCGGGATGGGCCAACTGCCAGACCCGTTCGGGACGATAAAGGTCCTTGAGCCGTTGTTCGGCGAGGTCGAGAAAGCTGGCGCCGGTCGGCATGTGGTCCCGGGCGAGTTCCATCGTCGCCTGGGAGACGAGCGCCTGCTCGCCGTGCGCCGCGCCGAGCAGGCGGCCGAGGCGGTTGAGCACCGGTGAGCGGTAATCCCCGTCGGCGGTCGGGTCGACGGCGCCGGTGTGCAGCGCCATCCGCACCCGGAGCGGCTCCGGCAGTGGCCAGGGCTCGGCCTGCAGGGCGCGCTGGGCGTCGAGCGCGGCCCCGACCCCCGCGGCGGCATCGGGGAAGACGGTTTGGAAGGCGTCGCCGATCGTCTTGTAGACGGTGCCGCCGGGCGCGAAGACGGCAGCGCGCAGGATCGTGTCGTGGCGCGCATACGCGGCGGGCATGGCATGCTCGTGCGCGTTCCAGAGGCGCGTGCTGCCCTCGATGTCGGTGAACAGGAACGTCACCGTGCCCCGCGGTAAATCCTGCATTGCCCGCCTCGCGCCGAATATGCCGCCATGGCCCAAAAACCGGGCGAACGCGGATATACTGAAACCCTGGTCTCACGATAGTACAGAACGGGCATCTTCGCACCCCCTCCCCCGCCTGTGTCCCGGAACACAGGTGCGCTGTGCCGCGCGCGGCAGCGACGGGACGTCCGGCTCCCTAGGATGGGGGTGTGGTCGGGAAACGGATCCCACCACCGGAAGTTCACGCAAAGGAACGAGGCCATGAACAGCTACGATCCGCGCACACCGATCATCAAGGCGACGGAGGACGAGCAGGACGAGGTGTCAGGCCACATCAGGCACGCTCGTGGTCCGCTGCAAGAGCCGGTCGACGGGTCACGGTTCGAGACCGATGACGTCCCCGAGGTCGAGAAGCGCCTGAGCGCGATCGAGGACGAAGATGACGATCCCGAGGTCGAAGGCAACCGCCACGCGCGGCTCTAGCGAAGGATGAGTGACCCGCCGGCGAGGCAGCGACCCGCTGGCGGGTCGGTTTGACGGGAGGAGCCAGACATGGATGCGGCATCGGCAGAGATTGGGGTCTCCAGGAATCCGGTCGCGGCGATCAAGGGCGCGCTCGTCGATGGCGTGGGCCGCTACCGCGCCCTGAAGGACGCGCCCGAGTCGCGCACGCTGCTGCTCGGCTGCGCGGGCGTTCGGGTCGGCTATCGCGCCAGCACGATCGCGCTGGTGGCACTGTCCTACAAGCTGGGTGACGGCGCGCTCGGCGTCGGCGGCATGATCGCGATCCTGCTCGGGCCCAGCCTGCTGGTGCAGCCGCTGGCGGGTTCGCTCGTCGATCGGTTCCAGGGCAAGCGCACGCTGGTGGTGACGACGCTCCTGATGGCGTTGCTCGCCGCCTCGTTCATGCTGCTAGCGACGTTCCCCAGCATTTGGCTCCTTTACGGCATCACCCTCATGATCGGCGTCGTGCAGACCTTCGATATGCCTGCGGTCGAGCTGCGCCTGATGAAGCTGACGCCTCGGCCCATGCGCGGCACCGCGAATGCCGTCCAGATGCTTTCGATCACCGCCGGCGAAGTGATCGGGCCGGTGATTGGTGGAGCGGTGCTGGCGCTGGCCAGCGTCAACGCCGTCTTCGCCTTCCAGGTGATGACGTTGCTGGCATTCGCCTGGGTAGTCCAGCGACTGCCGGAGCGAGTCGCCGGGTCCACCGCCAGCGAGGACGAGGAAGCCTCGGAGGGCGAGGACGCGCCCGTGACGGGCTCCGGCTACCTGGCATTGTTGCGCCGCTCGGACGTGCGGCTCTACACCGGCATGGTGACCACCACCTACCTCCTCCTCTATGGCACGATGACGCTCTATATCGTGCGCGCCGGCGAGCTTGGCCTGGGCGACGGCAGCGTCGGCTTGTTCTACACCGTGATGGGCATCGGCTCGTTCACTGGCAGCGTCCTCGCCGGTATGGGCGGCTACGCCACCAGGCGCGCGCTCGGCATAGCGGGCATCGCATCGGTGGTCTCCGCGGCGGCGATCATCCTGTACGGCGCCGCCGGGTCGATCTTCCTGGCGCTTCCGGCGCTGGTGCTCGTCGGCATGATTGGCGACATCGAAGAGATCGCGGCCATGACGTGGTTCCAGAACAACCTGCCCGAGCGCTTCTACGCCCGATTCTTCTCGGTGTTCATGATGGCCGGAGCGATCGGCGGGCTGATCGGCTCGCTGGGCGCGCCCTTGCTGGCCGAGCGCCTGAGCACAGGAGCGGCAATGACGATCCTGGCGGTGCCGGCAATCGTGCTGGGCGCGGCGTTCGCGATCAAGGAGGGCGGCGTTCGTTTCGGGATCCCGCGGTTCGCGCCACAACCCGATCCGGAAGTCACCGGTCACGGACTGTTCCGCCCCGAGCTTGGCCCAGAGGACCTGATCGAGCAACGCATCGATGGCCGACCGGTGATCGCCCCGCGAACCTCTCGATTCGCAATCTAGGGTGCCGCCGGTGGCACACGGGGCCGGTGAGAAGCGCCGTCCCCCTCAGCGACGCGAAGGCTGCCGCCCGTTATCTTGCGATTCTGGTACGGAGATGGTTTCTCCGGCCGTGACCGCCGCCTGAAAGGACCGATAGATGCCGGAGGTCTCGAACGTGAGCGGAAACGCGGACGACGATCTGCGATTCGTGGAAGAGCTGCGGTCAGCGATCGTCGCGGGGTCCGTCGTCGACACGCTGACCTCCCCGACTCCCGTCACCCGGTTGCTGGAGATGATCGTGCGGTCGGCCGCTCGGACGATCCCATGTCCCGAGGGCGCGCTGCTGCTCGTCGATCACGAGCGAGGCGTGCTCACGTTCGATGTGGTGATCGGGTCGACGGCTGCCACCGTCTCCGATCTCACGGTGCCGCTCGGACACGGGATCGCGGGTCTCGTCGCCGTGAGCGGCCAGGCGCTCGCGGTCGCCAATGCGCAGGACGACCCTCGACACGCGAGAGATGTCGCGGAACAATCCGGCTACCTTCCTACGACAATCCTGGCGGTGCCCGTGATGTCGAGCGCGGGCACGCCGGTCGGAGTGTTGGAGCTGCTCGACCGCCAGGGCCAGCCGACCTTCGATCTCGACGACATGGATCTGCTTGCAATGTTTGCCGAGCAGCTCGCGGCCGTGCTGGAGCTTCGTCGCTCGCAGCAGATGCTCGGCGCCCGCGTCGGCTCGGCGCTTGCCTCGCTCGGTGGGTTGCCGTCCGAAACGGCCGGACAGGTTGCCGCGCGTGTGCAGGTGATTGTCGATCGCGTCGAAAGCGACGATCAGGCACGCCGTGCGCTCGAGCTCTCGAGCCTGGTGGCAGCAATCGCGGGCCGGGGCGAGGCGGAACACGAGGCATGTGTCGCGGTGCTCCGCGCCTTCGCCGACTACCTCGACTCCCGGCATTCGCTCGGCGTGGGGATGTTTGGATGAGCCGGTCGCGTTCTACATTGCCCGCCTGGTCGGAGGCGTTTGAGCCTGATGTGCTCGAACATGTGAGCCCGCCCGCGCCGCTCGATAGCGGCACGATCACTCATAAGTGGGCCTGGGCCGGGAGCTCAGGCAAGGGCGTGAAAGTGGCGGTGATCGACAGCGGGGTTGACGCGGGTCATCCGGACGTCGGGGGCGTCGACGGCTACGTGGCGATCAGTCAGCGCGACGGTGAACTGCACCACGACACGGCACCACACGCCGACGACTATGGTCACGGTACGGCGTGCGCGGGAATCGTCCGCTCGCTCGCGCCGGACTGCGAGATCTACAGCGTGAAGGTGCTCGGCGCAAACCTCACGGGGCGCGGTGTGGTCTTCGCCGCCGGGCTGCGATGGGCAATCGAGCACGGCATGGATGTCTGCAACCTGAGCCTCAGCACGAACCGGGCGGAGTTCTACGGACTCTTTCACGAGCTGGCCGATCTCGCCTACTTCCGGCGGATTCCGCTCGTTTGCGCGGCGAACAACGTGCCCGGCGCGAGCTACCCATCACTCTACGGCGTGGTGTTGTCGGTCGCGGCACACGCGAATCGCTTTCCGGAGCGGTTCGATGTCAACCCGGCGCCGCCGGTCGAGTTCGGCGCGCCGGGGTTCGACATTCGCGTGCCGTGGCTGGACGGCGGATACATCACCGCCACCGGCAACAGCTTCGCCACCCCGCACATCACCGGGCTGGTCGCGCGCATCCTCGCCAAGCACCCTGGCCTGACCGTGTTCCAGCTCAAGACGATCCTCTACGCGCTGGCCAGCAACGCGTCACCGTCGACACCTGGCCGCTGACCCGTCGATCGGCCACTTGCGGATCGACGGCATCACGTCGCGGGCGTTCCCGGTTGGCGCGAGGAGTTCCTCCGGAGCCCAGCCCTGCTCGCCAGCCCTGCCGGTCGTCACGGGCCACCAGGTGTCGCCGGAGC
>JAEVYR010000026.1 GCA_023392645.1 Chloroflexota bacterium
GCGTGCAGCAGGTGCTGAGCCTGGTGATCGTGGTGCCGGCGGTGCTCGAGATCTACCGGGCGCTGGAGCGGGGCGAACCGGTCACACCGCGGCGCGTGGTGACCGGCATGTTTCGGCACACGGCGACGGTGGCGGAGGCGGGGGCCCGCCCACTCGGGAAGGTCGTGCTGGCCCAGCTCTCGATTGTGGGGCTGCCGTGGGCGATCGACCGGGCCGTGCGCTGGGGGTTCGTGCCCCAGGCGGTGGTGCTCGACAACACCGTCCCCACCGGCGCGGCGGACCGAAGCGCGGCGATCGTGCGGGGCCGCTGGTGGCGCACCGCCGCGACCATGCTGGTGCTCGTCATCGCCGGGATCGCCCCGGGACCATTGCTCGGGATCATCCTGATGGTGACCGAGTCGGCCGCGATCAACGACATCAATACGCTGAGCAGCGTCATCTACGCGGTGCTGCTGCCCTACTCGATTCTCGGCAACACGGTGCTCTACCGGCAGCGTCAGGGACGCGCGCTGCCGCCGCCCGCCCGGATCCCCGTCACGCCCCGGGCAATCATCGGACTCCTGCATCGCGGCACGGGATGACGGCTAGGCGTCCAGCTCC
Organism: Chloroflexota bacterium; assembly: GCA_023392645.1. Taxonomy (GTDB): domain Bacteria; phylum Chloroflexota; class Chloroflexia; order Thermomicrobiales; family UBA6265; genus JACCVC01. The sequence goes on from JAEVYR010000026.1 coordinate 601, forward strand.
CACCCCGGCTCGCCCTGGAACGGCGCGATGCAATATCCCTCCTGATGCACCGCGTCGATGATGCCCGGCAGCGCGTCGAGGGTGTTCGGCTGCACGTCGTGAAGCAGCACCACGCCACCATCCTGAAGGTTGCCGCGCACCCGCTCGACGATCAGCGCCGACGACGCCGGGCCATCCCAATCACGAATATCCAGGGCATTGGTCCAGGTGACGATCTCCAGCCCCTGGCCGTCGAACGCACCGGCGACCCTGGCGTCGTAATCGCCGTAGGGGGGCCGGCCGAACTGTGGCTCGGGCGCGCCGGCGCCGACGATCGCCGCATTGGTCCGCTCGATTTGCCGTTCGATCTCATCCGTCGTGAGCTGCGTCAGGTAGGGATGATCCCACGTGTGGTTTTGCACCCGGTGCCCGTCGTCGACCATGCGCGCGATGATCGCCTCGTTCCCCGCGACGCTCGAACCCATGACGAAAAAGGTTGCGGGCACATCGTAGGCATCCAGAATATCGAGAAATCGCGGGGTCAGGACCGCGTCGGGCCCGTCGTCGAATGTGAGGGCAATGTATCCCGCGCAGGTGGCCGGCCGATCCGCGACCGGCGCGTCCTGGCCGTGCGCCATGCTCATCTGTCGCAGCACGATCAGCGTCACCATCGCGACCGCAAGCACCAACATGCCGATCGTGTTCTTCGTGCTCATGAGGACGTTCTCCACGGCCTGTCATACCGAACGCGTATCCACCGCGCGGCACCCGCCTCGTGCCGCCCACCCGCGGGGCGGCAACGATCAACGGTGGCCGCGCAACGGCCATTTCCGCCGGGATCAACCGTGTTGCGTGGACGGCGGGTTACGAATCGAGGCGGCCGTCGCGGCGGAGTCGCCAGTCCTGGTACTCGAGGCGCCCCATATTCAGGATGTGCAAACCGAGGATGAGGGCCGTGAGCGCCAGCCAGATGGTCGAGTCCTGGACCACGCCGACGATGCCCGCCGTACCGGCGGCGGCCGACCCCACACCTGTGCTCGGAAGCGAATGGACCGTGCTCATGAAAAACTCCTGTCAAACACCTGGGCGGTGATCACCAATGTTGTGCAAGCAAACACACCGATCGGACCCGTTGCGGAAGCTCCTTCCTACCAGCTCGAGCTGGGCTTGATCACGTTTCTGCCGTAGGCCACGAGCGTCAGCGCCTGGTCCCAGGTGATGTACAGCTCGAGCGGGATGACGGTCAGCAACAACAGGTATTGGGTCAGGCTGCGGTTTCGCACGTACCGGAACCGCCGGATGTAGTTGGCGAGCACGAGGCCGAGCACCGTCAGCCACCACCAGCTCGGCTCGATGTTGGCGATCGGGATCGTCCAGAGCACGAAGACCAGCGCGAAGATCATGAAGAGCCGGCTCAGGATGATCGAAACGTAGAAGAGCTGGACCACCGATTCCTTCCAGGATTCGGGCGCGAACTTGCGCCTGCGGAGCGTGGCGGCATGCCCGCCGTACCAGCGAAACCGCTGGTCCCACAGCTCCTGCACCGACGTCATGGCGTCCGTCCAGCTGAACATGCGCAGGCCGACTTCCGTGCGATACCCGAGCCGTTGCGTGTCGAGGGTGAGCTCGTAGTCCTCGACGAGCGAGCCCTCGGGCCACACCAGCCCCGGCTCGCGCCGGCGCGACCGCTCCGCGGCGACATCCTGCAGAACGGGCATGCGATACATGCACACGGCTCCGGCGAGGATGTTGGTCCGGCCGCCGTTCTGGATGCGCCGGCTGTCGCCGAACCCGTATTCAATGTTCTGGAAGCACCACAGCAGGTGCTCCCACCGCGAGCGCTCGCCCTCGCCGGGCTTCAGGAAGCACCGCGACCCGACGCCACCGAGCTCCGGATCGCGCCGGAACTCGCCCAGGCCCTCCTCCACGAGCCGGCGATCCAGCAGCGTGTCGGCGTCCATCTGCAGGACGAAATCCCACTGATCCGGGTCGAGCCGCGACAGCGCCTGGTTGAGCGCGCCCGCCTTCTTGCCCCGGTTCTCCACGATCTCCATCACCTCGATGGCATCGTGGCGCTCCGCGTACTCCCGCGCGATCTCCGCGGTCCGATCGGTGCAGTTGTTGGCGATCACGACAATGCGATCGAGCCGGCGGCTCTGCGTCAGGAGCGAGTCGAGCGTGTGGGCGATCAGCGCCTCCTCATTGCAGGCAGGCACGAGCGCGACGATCCGGGGCGGATGCTCCGCGGCGGGTGCCGGCGCGCTGTGTTGGCGATCGATGGCGACGGTCATGCAGGTGACTCCATCCTGAAGCACTCTCGGTTCTGAACACATTGGCGCCCGCGGCTGGACATCGGCGCATGGGTCACCGCCTCTCGGCGCGACGCCACGGGGCGCCAGCGGGCAGCGCGAAACATCCCCTGCGTTCGCACGCGGCACGTGCGAAGGCGGCGCGTTCTGGTGCGCGATGAGCGTCGGGCGTGTGGCCTCTCGCTCTGTTCGGGTCGCGAAATGTCCCGTGACATTGTGGAACGGGGGTATGGGGGTTGCCGGTGACCGAATGGTGTATTTCCACAGACATCAAGAGGTATGACGACTGGTGACCGTCTGGACACCATGGCGCGTCGTGCCGCGCCATGGCCGGTCGTCAAACGACGACCGCATCTCCTGCAATGTGCGAATGAATCGCCGGGGACCGCGCCGGTCGGCTGCGGTCAGGGACCGGTATCGCCATGGGAGACGCCGACGCAGCGGGCAACGCCTGTGCTGGGTGCATGGGCGCAGCCGCGGAGTCGAAGGATCGCCGCGGCGACAGCTTCCCAGGTACGGGGGTCAACCGTTGGGAATCCCCACGGATGCGTCGGCCCTGTCTACTTCCCGACAAGACGGCGCGATTGCCCCGATGCTTGAACCGGGCACCCGGCTCAGTCGAGCAGGCCGACCTCGTACGCGCGAGCGACGGCCGCGGTGCGGTTGGGCGCATCCAGCTTGCGGCTGATGTTGGCGATATGCTTCTTGGCGGTCCGCTCGGTGATGAAGAGCTGGTCGGCGATCTGGCGGTTGGTGTGGCCGTGCTGCATCAGGGCCAGCACCTCGCCCTCGCGCGGGGTCAGGCCCCACTCCTGGCGACCTTGTCCATCGACCACGAATGTCGCCTCGCGCGGAGCCGGGGGTGGCTCGGGCGCGTTGCCGGCGATCCGGTCGATGTACGCCTGGATTCCGGGTGGGACGGTGTGTCGCACGCGCGCCAGGTGATCGCGCAGATCGTGCCCCGGCGGGTTGAAGGCGGCGAGGAATGTGCCGCGCGCACCGATATCCAGCGCGTCGCGCAACACCATGTCGGCCCGGTCCGCCTCCCCGCCCATCGCCAGCGCGATCGCCTGCCAGACCAGGAACCGGACGCGCGGCGCATTTCTGTTGGGCGACGGCGAGCCATCGACGCCCTGCTTCGCGATCTCCGCCGCCTCAGCCACCCTCCCCTCGTCGAGCAGGATTTCGATGAGCACAAGCCGCGGATCGAGATCGCGAAAGGCCCGCGCCGGCAATGGGGCCTGATGCTGTTCGATTTCGGCCCACTCGCGCGCGCGGCTCTTCTTCCCGGTCCGCAGCCACAGCCTCGCCTCGATCGCCCGCGCCCGGCGCAGATGCATGCTGCCGCCGCGTTCCTCGAGCAGCGCGATCGCCTCCCGCAGCGATCGCGCGGCCTCCTCCACCATGCCGCGGGCGAGATACACCTCTACCGCCAGGTTCAGTCCCTCGGGTCGCCAGACATCGTAGGGAAATGCGTCCTGGTCGTCGGCCATCCGCGCGATCGTCTCCAGCGCCTGGTCCAGTTGCCGCCATTCGAGATAGATCGACGCGAGAATCGCCAGGGGCTTGCTCATCGGCGTGGAATGGACCTCGGTCGACTGGAGGTACAAATCGCGGTACACCTCCTCCGCGGCGTGGAGGTCGCCCCGCATCGCGAGCTGGTTCGCGCGGTCGGGCCGGGTGTACATCTCCCACATGTAGGGCGAGCGGCCGAGTTGGGCGCGGCTCCGGGCAGCCTCCCGGTAGGCACGCTCGGCGGCATCGGTGTCGTTGCGCAGGAATTCGAGATGGGAAACCGCGGTCCAGGAGTGCAGGCGATCGAGCACGCGGTCGCATGGCATCAGGCGCAGCGCCTCGTAGAGGTGGTCGAGGGCGACCTGGTTGTCACCGTCCAGCACATGCCGGTGCCCGATCGTGTTCGCCGCGTACCCGCGAAGCTCCGGATCATCGGATGTCGCCCAGCCGGGCACCATGGCGTCGGCGACCGACGTGGCGTCCCTGAGATTGCCCGCATAGCTGGTCGCCTGGATGTAGGCGTGCGCCAGCAGGTCGTTTCCCAACAGGCGCTCGCGGGGCAACATCTCCAGCTTGCGCTGCACGATATCGACGCGATCCTGGTCGGCGGGATTTTGCACGAAGCGCACGGCGCACCGCGTGGCAAGGTCCCAATCCCCCGCCCGCGCGGCCAGCTCGAGCGCATCGCCGACCTGCCCGCGATCGGCGAGGACGCCGGCCGCACGCGCCCACACATCGCGCAACCGCGCGCTTCCGATCTCCTTTCGCGCGATCCCGATCGACGCCGCCGCGAACATCCGGTGATAGCGAAGGGCCGCATCGAACGGCGCCGCCCGGGCGATGAAGGCGCCGTGCAGCACGAGCTTCTGCAGCGCGTCCTCCGCGTTGTCGATGCCCAACACCGACGCACACAGCTCGGGATCGAGCATCGGGAACGCCGAGGTGAGCAGCACGAGCTCGCGCAAGGGCGGCGCCAGGCGGTCAAGGACCTCTTCCCGAAAATACTGCACCAGCCAGTGGTCTCGCGCGAGCGTGTCGAGAACGTCGGCGATCGGGGCGGTCGGCCCGGCCCGATCGATCGCCTCGCGCGCCAGGCGGATGCCCGTGATCCACCCTTCCGTGTACTCCACGACCCGGCGCACCTGCCGGGGCGTCAGCGACGCTCCCTCCAGCGCGGCGAAGGTCTCGTCGAGGGTGAATCGCAGGTCGAATTCGGTCAGCGTGCCGAGACTGCCGATGGCCCGGAGCCGCGCGATCGTCAGGCGCGGGGTTGAGCGACCGAGCACCATCATCCGCGCGCCATCCGGCAGCCCGGCGATCACTGCATCCACCGCGCGCAGCGCCTCCGGGTCCACGACGTGCTCGAAATCGTCGAGCACGAGGGTCAGGGCGCCACGCGCCACGACGTGCTCCGCCATGGCGGCGAGCACAGCCGCGACCGGCGAGGCTGCGGCGGCCGTGGCGGAGGCGCCCAGCGTGGCGAGGATATCCCCGAGGAGATCGGCCGCGGTGGCGCGAGCCGGCGAGACGCTGAGGCGCGCAACCGGATGTGGCGCTGTTTGCATCCACTGCTGGGCCAGCGTCGTCTTGCCATATCCGGCGGGCGCGATAATGATCGTGACGCGATGGGCTTCGAGGTGACGGAGGTGATCCAGCAGGCGCGTTCGGTCGACGATGACGTGCATCCCGCTGTCCTTCCTGCCTCCTGCTGTTGCCGGGCGCGAACACTGTGCCCATCGATGCGGCACTGGTGAACCCGCTTCTATCATGACATGTTTTACCGCTCTGTGCTGGCATTTCCGAGGCGTATCGCAGCGTGGTTAGCATCTCGCGGGATCGTGGCGGTCCGCGCCAAAAGGACCCCGGTGTGCCATCATGCCCCTGGCAATCACCCTGGGTACGCGCCGGCAGACGGCGCGATCCATCTCCCATTGACTGGAGTGCAAACATGACCGAACAGATCGTCGCGCGGGCGGATGCCGCCGCGCTCGACATGGACGCGATCGAGGATGCCTGGCTGTCGCTGGTGACGGCGGCCGACCGGCATGAATTCGGCGGCGCCGTCGCCCTCGTCGCCCGTCACGGGCAGGTGGCGCTGCTCCGCGCGACGGGCTGGGCCGTGCGCGAGCCGGCGGATCAGCGCTCGCCGATGGGCGAGGACACGATTTTCGATCTCGCCTCGCTGACCAAGGTGACGGCGACGACCCCGGCGATCCTCCATCTCGTCGGGCAGGGCGCGTTCTCGCTCGACACGCCCGCGCGCGACCTGCTGCCGATCTTCCGCGAGGAGGACGTCACCCCGGACATCACCGTGCGCCGGCTGATGAGCCACTCCGCCGGGTTCATCGACTGGCTGCCGGTCTTTCTCGACGCCACCGGGTCGGAGGCCTACCTGCGCGCCATCGCGCGGGAGCCGCTCGCCTACGCGCCGGGCGCCGAAGTGCGCTACAGCGATCCATCCTTCATCACGCTCGGCGAGATCGTGCGCGAGGTGTCCGGGATGTCCGTGGCCGATTACGCCGCCGCCCACATCTTCGCGCCGCTCGGCATGGCCGACACCGTCTACTGCCCCGGCGCCGGGCGGCGGCTGCGCGTCGCCGCGACCGAGATCGGCAACGGCTTCGAAACCGCCAAGGCGCCCGACCGCGCGCCGGCGGGCATGCCATGGCGCACCGGGCTCATCCGCGGCGAGGTCCACGACGGCAACGCCTGGTACGGCTTCGGCGGCGTGGCCGGGCACGCCGGGCTCTTCGGCACGGCCGCCGATCTCTACCGCTATGGCCAGATGTGGCTCAACGGCGGCGAGCTCGATGGCACGCGCGTCCTCCCCGCCGACCTCGTCGCCGAGGCGACATCCAAGCAGGCCTGCTTCGAGGGCGAGCGGCGCGGGCTCGGCTGGCGGCTGACGCCGTCGGAGCTCGAAGAACACG
>JAEVYR010000046.1 GCA_023392645.1 Chloroflexota bacterium
ACGCAATGGTGTCATTCCGAACCGGCGAGGCGCGGATGCGCCGAAGCCGTTCCGAGGAATCCCCCGGTGGTTCCAGGCGAATAGCTGGAACCGTCGGTCCGTGGCTTCGTCCGGTCTGGCGGCTTCACTTCCGGAAGACCCCGCGGCGACTCCGTACAAGGGGACTCGTGCTGGCCGACTGTCTCCAACGATAACGCCACGGACCCGATCGCCTCGGGCCTGCGGCCCGGGCAATCCGGGGGATTCTTCCCGCTTTCGGCATCTGCGATGGCTCGCTGGCCGTCAGAATGACATGGTGTGTTGGCGGCCGGATTCCAGGGTTGAACGCTGTGACGCTTGCCCGCCCACCTCGGGGCGGGCCTACGGGAGCCGCCGCCCTCGTTGGCGTCGACTACCGCGCTTCGGCGTGCGCCTCGCCGGCGGTGGCAGGCACGTCGAGCGCGCCCTCGTCCAGCTCGCGATACCCCCAGAGATCGGTGATCGCGACGAGGTGGCCGTCTTTCACGTACAGGTGCGCCAGCCGCGGCGCCACCAGCCCACAGGCGAGGTCGTAGGAGATCGTGCCGTACATCGCGGCGAGCTCGTCGACCCCCGGTGCGACCCCATCCTGGCCGTCCCCGATCACCGTCACGAGGTCGCCCGTCCGGGCGTCGTCCGGCACGCCGATCACGGTCTGATCCATGCAGACCCGTCCCAGCACCGGCGCCTGCTGTCCCCGGACCTCCATCCATGCCCGGTTGGACCCGGATCGATCGTAGCCGTCGCCATACCCGATCGCGACCAGGCCGGCGCGGGTCGGCGCCTCGGCCGTCCAGGTGCCGCCGTAGCTGACGCGGTCGCCCGGCTGCAGCGCGTGGATGCGGCTGATCCGGCTGTGGACCGTCATCACCGGCCGCAACGGCGCCGGCAGCCCCATCGCCGGGTCCGGCCGCAGCCCGTACATCGCCGTGCCGACGCGAACGCGGTCGCGATGCAGGTGCGGGAAGTTGATCGTGCCGGGGGAGTTCGCGATGTGCTGGCTGGGAACGTCGATGCCGGCCGCGCGGATCGCCGCGACAGCCCGGTCGAACACGTCCACCTGCTGGTCGGTCGCGGCCGAGGCGGGATCGTCGGCGCAGGCGAGATGCGTCATCACGGCGTCGAGGCGCAGCTCAGGCAAGCGGTCGACCGCGCGCGCCACCTCGACGGCCGCATCCGGCGCGATGCCGAAGCGGTTCATGCCGGTGTCGATCTTGAGGTGCACCGGAAGCGGGTCCTTCCGCCCGGACGCGCGCACGTCGGCGGCGAGGTCCTTCGCGAAATGCGTGTCGCCGACCACCAGCATCAGGTCGCTGGCGATCGCGCGGCGGCGCTCCCGCTCGCCGATCGGCCCCATCACCAGGATCGGCGCCGCGATGCCGGCGGCGCGCAGGCGCGCGCCCTCCTCGACCGTCGCCACCCCCAGCTCGTTCGCGCCGGATGCGATCGCGGTCTTCGCGACCGGGATCGCGCCGTGGCCGTAGCCGTCGGCCTTGACGATCGACATCAGCCTGGTGCCGTCGCCGATCAGGCCGCGCAGCACGCCGACGTTGGCGGCGAGCTGGTCGAGGTTGACGACCGCGACGCTGGGACGGCCGCCCCATCCCTGCAGGATGCGCGCGATGTCACTCGCCGGCGTCATCACCGGTGTCCCCGGACTCCAGATGGGCGATCACGCGGACGAGGTCGCTGCGCGAGACGATGCCGACGAGGGTGTTGTCGTCGTCCAGCACCGGCACGGGGTTCACACCCTCGTCGATCATCAGCGTCGCGATCTGCTCGAGCGTGGCGTGCTGGCGGATGCTGATCACCGGGCTCGACATGAGCTGGCGCGCGTTGACCGCCAGCGCCCGGCGGATTTCCTCCTGGTAGCTCCGGCCGGCGTCGGCCACAAGCATGGCGTCGAGGAAGGGCACGACCGTGGGCGCGTCGACATCGGCCTCGCGCGCGATGATGTCGGAATCGGTGATGATGCCGATCATCTTGCCATTCTCGACCACCGGCACCCCGTTGATGCGGCCCTGGGCGAGCAGCGTGGCGATCGTCGAGATAGTGTCATCGGGGGAGACTGTCGCGACATCGGTCTGCATGATCTCGCGGACGGTCGGGTCCGGGTCGGGAGTCCAGGTCTCGTCGGCCATCGATGGTCCTTTCACACGTCGGCGTGTCATTCACAGGGAGGGGCCACGCCCCTCCCGTACGGGCCGACTGGCTGGCCCGGTGCTTCCCTATTCGTCCGTCAGCGTCGCCAGCTCCAGCGCGATCGCGTCGGGCAGGTCCGAGGCGATCAGGCCGAAGGCGCCGTAGCTCTGCTCGCCACGCCGGGCGGCGCGCGGGCCGACATGCAGCGCCAGCGCCGCCGCGTCGAACGGCTCCAGCCCCTGCGCCGCGAACGCGCCGATCATTCCGGCGAAGACATCGCCGCTGCCGGCCGTCGCCAGCGACACCGGCGCGTCCTCGGCCACCACCGTGCGCTCGCCGTCCGACGCCGCCGTGAAGCCGTACTTGAGGATCACGGTCTGGCCGAACTTCCGCGCCGCCTTCTCGACGGTGCCGATCGGGTCGGCGAGGATCGCGTCGGACTCCTCCACGCCGAGCAGGCGCGCCATCTCGCCGGGGTGTGGCGTCAGGATCAGCCGGCCCTCCGGCACGTGCTCCCACCAGCCATCCTGCTTCGCCAGCCAGTTGAGGCCGTCGGCGTCGACGACGATCGTCGCCTCCTCGTTGGCGAACAGGGGCGATTCGGTGGCGTGGGTTTCGTCCTTCACCTGCTGGGCGGCGGCAAAGCCGATGCCGATCGGCGAGCTGCGCCTGTGGTCGGAGATGCCGAACAGCGCCGCCAGCAGCGTCGAGACGTTGTCGTCGTCGCCGAGACCCGGTCCGATCACGATCGCCCGCGCCCGCTTGATCGGGCCGTCGAGGTCGTCGAGCGCCTGGCGCACGCCGGCGAGCGTGTCGGTGGATGGCAGCGGCACGTGGACGACCTCGGGGATGGCCGAGGCGATGGTGCCGATCACCATACGCGGCGCGGCGAGGTGGACGATGCCCGCCCCGGCCCGCCCGGCCGCCCGGGTGCTGAGCTGCGCCGCGCCGGTGTAGAGCGGCGACCCGGCGATCACGACGACCCCGCCGACATCCCACTTGTGGGTGCCGAAGGTGCGGTGCGGCACGATCGACTTGGCGAGATCGGTGTCGGCCCACTGCTGCTTGCCGGTCAGCTCCGGCTCGGTGTGTTCGATCATTGGCTCAATCCTCGGGCGCGTCGTCGCGGCTGCCGGGGCCGGTCGCGACCACGAACGCCATCGCGTCGGTGCGGGAGTGGGTCAGGGATACGCTGAAGCTGGTCAGCCCGAGCTGGCGGGCGCGCTCCGCGGCCTCGCCGTGCAGGATCAGCACCGGCTTGCCGCGGCGATTCGGGAGCACCTCCATCTCGCGCCAGTGGATGCCGATGATGCCGGTGCCGAGCGCCTTGGAGGTCGCCTCCTTGGCGGCGAAGCGGGCGGCCAGCTCGTTCGGGCGGCCGCGATAGCGCTCCCGCTCGCGCTCGGTGTAGACGCGGCGCAGGAATCGCTCGCCGAAATCTCGGTAGGTGCGTTCGATCCGGTGGATCTCGACGAGGTCGATGCCGACCGCGACCGCGCCCTCGCGCTCGTGATCGAACTCCGGCACGTACCAGCCCGGTCCCTCGCGGGGCTCCAGCTCCGGCTCGCGCCAGGGTGGCCGCTTTCGCGTCTGCTCCGTCATCGCTCCCCTCCCC
>JAEVYR010000055.1 GCA_023392645.1 Chloroflexota bacterium
CCAGCACACCTACACGACCCACGAAAGGACCACGTCTTGACCGATATGCAGGAAACCGCGCAGCCGCAGCGCAAGCAGACCAAGCGCCAGATGTCCCAGGACGCCCGTAACATCGCCCTTACCGGCGACTGGGAGCGCTCACTGGAGATCAACACCACCTTCCTCGAACGATTCCCGCGCGATGCCCAGGCGCTCAATCGCAAGGGACGCGCGCTGCTGGAGCTGGGCCGCCTGCAGGAGTCGTGGGACGCCTACTCCGAAGCCCTCAACGCCGATCCAGCCAACATGATCGCGCGTCGCAACCTGCAGCGGCTCGAAATGCTGGCCGCCAGCGACGCACCGATCGTCGGCGCCGGCGAGCAGGTCTCGTCGCCGCGCGGCGGTGTCTTCATCGAGGAGATCGGCAAGACGTGGGTCGACGAGCTGACTCGGGCCGTCGATGACGGGATTCTCGCCACCGTATCGCCGGGCGAGCAGCTCGACTTCACGATCGATGGCGCCAACGTGATGGTTTCGTCGCGCGACGGCAAGCACCTCGGCGAGCTCGAACAGCGCATCGCGCAGCGGCTGATCGACCTCATCGGCGCCGGCATCGTCTTCGAGATCTACGCCCTCGGCATGTCTGGCCACAGTCTCCGCTTCATCCTTCGGGAAACCCACCGCGATCCATCGCTGGTCGGTCGCATGGGCCTGCCGCGGCAGAACCGCATGACAATCGAGCTCATGCGCGAGCGCGAGCTGCTGTCGCAGCGCGAGGAAGCGGACTTCTCCTTCGGCGACGAGGACGAAGAAGACGAGGAAGAGGAAGACGACACCGAAGAGGATGACGAGACGGAAATCGACGAGGACGCCGCGTCGTACGTCGATTCCTCGGTTTCCGATGACGACGACGGCGAGGCGCCGATGTAATCCCGAATCGCAAGCGATCAGCCGGATTCCGAATGAAGAAACACCCCGAGGCAATGCCTCGGGGTGTTTCTCGCTGCAGATTTCCGCCGTGAACCCGCCGCCGCGTCATCCTCGAAGCGCCCGAGCGAAGGGCCGGTACGACAGCTCGGCTCCCACCGTATGCGCTCAGGTTCAGTGTCACACCGGACGAGCGCTATCCCTCCAGGAAAAAGAGCACCGCGATCATCAGCACGAAACACAGCACCGAATAGAGCGTCAGGCGCCAAAGGTCGCGGCGGACGAACCGGTACTCGATTTGCGGATCCATCGTCGGCGCGATCGCCGCGCTTGCTCGCGGCCCTCGCTTCCGATCATCGAGGTTCAGCGGCGCCATCTTCGGCGCGGCCGTGCCACGCTGGGGTGCCCTGCCTTGCTCGGCACGGCGCTGGCGACGCTGCTTGCGGCGCTCGGCCGCGCGGGAGTTGGTGTTGTGCGGAGGGGCCATGCGTTCGTCTTCCTCTTCGACTGGCAACTACCGGCGGACGCGCCCGCTGGTGTCGATTGTTTCGCCGGAGGCTCCCTGGAACCCCGGCTGATATCGGTCGCGATTGCCGGTGATCGTCCCGATATGCTCAGCGACAACGTCGTCCGGCGCGAAGCGCACCATCATCCGCAGCAGCATGATCAACCCAACCGCGATCACGCCGAGGTCGTCCACCTGCCCGGGCCCGAGCAGGAAATCCGGCACGAGGTCGATCGGCGACAGCACGTAGGCCAGGATCAGCGCCGGCCCGGCCTTCTTGATCCACCCGGCCACGCGGTCGTCCCGCAGCAGCCCCCACGCGAGCTGGACACGCTGGAAAATGGTGAGCGATTCGATATCCATGGGCGCATTCACCTCCGATCGCGTTCGCGCGAATCCCACCAAGTATAGTCGCTCAACGCATCCGGGCGGCGCGCGCCCGCGCGACGGCGAGATCGTCCGGCGTGTTGACGTTGAACACCGACCACCGCTCGTCCTGACCGGCGCCATCGACCTCGAGCGACGCCATATCCGCCAGCAGCGCCAGCGCGCCCAGCGACCGCTCGCCCCGCTCGATCGCCGCATGGAGCGCGGGAGCGGTCTCGCGATCCCACACGGCGTGGAGCGGGTGCGTCCCCCGCGAATCCGAGACCATCACGCCGTGGCCCGAGCGCAGCGCCAGGCCCCCCATCTTCCGCAGCAGGCCGGCATCCAGGAACGGCATGTCGCATGCGACCACGATGCAGAACCGGTGCATGGCCGCGTCGAGCGCCGTCACGACGCCATCCGCGGCGCTGGTACCCTCGTCGATGGCCAGGCGGCAAGCGCTGAGCGGCGTGGGCAACGGCCAGCCCGCGGCGCCAACGAGAAAGACGTCGTCGGCGACCGTGCGCAGGATCGCCACCGTCCGCTCGATCAGGGTCGGGTCACCCTTGGTGAGCCGCAACAGGGCCTTGGGCCGGCCCATGCGACGGCTCTGGCCGCCGATCAACACCGCGGCCGAAATACTCGAATGAGCCATGCCCGATCCTTTTGGCTACAAACACGGTGGCTGCAACTGGTGGGGAAAGGTATACTTCGCTGTCAAACGCCCTGCACCGACGACTGGGCACGGACGTGGGACGGGAGGAGGCCCCCATGTCACACGATGCAACAACACCATAGCGCTGTCCCGCACCCGCAGACCCCGCTGCCGGGTGCGAACTGTTTTCAGGCCGTATTCCCGCAACGGCAGGATAATCGGGAACCACGTCGGTACAGGAAACGATACGCCTTCAGCAGGGGACGCGCCGGGCTTCACCACCCCGGCAACACGAAGGAGCGCCGGCTCATGTACTCCACCAGCATGATCGGCAAGATCGAGAAGGCGCACCGGTACGCGCGCGAGCCAGAGCGCGTCAAGTTCCAGACGTTCACCGCCACCTTTGAGGGTGGTCACGATAGTTACACCGTCTCGCTGAACGACAACGGGTGGGCATGCTCCTGCAACACCTTCGAGACGCATATGATCGGCACGTGCAGCCACATCATGGCCATGCAGCAGATGCTCGGGGAGATGCTCCCCGACGAGGCTCGCTACGACAGCGAGGAGATCACCGCGGCGGCGAGCTAGTTCGGCTCGAAACGAATCGACCTATCGTGAGCATCCTGGCGATGCCCGCCGCCTGGCGGCAACGGCATCGTCAGGATTCGTCCGTCCGGGAGCCGCTCGACAGCGGTCATGATCTCGCCGGCTTCCTGGACGCGAACAATGTCGTGGCGCCGTTCGGGTCGGCTCGCGCCCGGCACGCCAAACTGCCGCAATACCAGCCACGCCGCACTGCCCCACGTCGCCGCCGCGGCCCGCCACCGATAGCGCATCATTCGGCCTCCACCACCGCTGGCGGCACCGGGAACTGCTCGAAGCGCGAGACGGGCATGATGAACACCACCGCACCGCCCACGGTCACATCGTGCACGCCGATCGGAAACCATTCGATGAATTCATGCTCGGCGGGATCGTAGGCGACTTCGGACCGCGGCTCGCAGGTCGCCCGGATGATCTCCAGGCACTCCCGCACGCGCTCGGCGGGCACGCCCATCAACATGGTGGCGTTCCCCATGCGCAGGAAGCCCCCCGTGCTGACGATCTTCGTCGCCCGCATCCCGACCTCGGTCACCGCATTGAGGAGTCGGTCACTGTCGTAGGCTTGAATTACCGCGATAATGAGCTTCATCCGGAGAAGATCCCTGACTGGATGCGCGTAACGTGCCGGCGGGGCGGCCGTCGAGCCACCGCGCCGGGCGCATCCTAGTCAGCCGAGGCCGCCTGCGCAAGCCCCGCGGCCTCCGCGATCGCGTCCGCCTTGTCGGTCTGCTCCCAAGGCAGATCGAGGTCGGTCCGCCCAAAATGACCGTAGGTCGCGGTCTGACGGTAGATCGGCCGGCGCAGGTCGAGCTGCTTGATGATCGCGCCGGGACGGAGATCGAAATTCTCCCGCACCAGGCGCTCGATCTCTGCGTCCGAAACCCTGCCCGTGCCGAAGGTCTCGCACATGATCGAGACCGGCTGCGACTTGCCGATCGCGTAGGAGATCTGGATCTCGAACCGATCCGCCAGCCCGGCTGCGACGACGTTCTTCGCCACGTACCGTGCCGCATAGGCCGCCGAGCGGTCGACCTTTGTCGGATCCTTGCCCGAGAACGCGCCGCCTCCGTGACGCGCCATGCCGCCGTAGGTGTCGACGATGATCTTGCGACCCGTCAGGCCCGCGTCGGCGACCGGGCCGCCGATCTCGAACCGCCCGCTCGGGTTCACGTAGTAGTTGGTCCGGTCATCCAGCAGCTCCGCCGGAACGACCGACTTGATCACCTTCTCCACGACGTCGCGCGCGATCGTGGCGTTATCGACATCCTTCTTGTGCTGCGTCGACACGACCACCGTGTCGATCCGCACCGGCTTGCCGCCCGAATACTCGACCGTCACCTGGCTCTTGCCGTCCGGCAGCAGGTAATCCAGCTCGCCCGACTTCCGCACCTCGGACAGCCGGCGGGCCACCTTGTGCGCCAGCGCGATCGGCAACGGCATCAGCTCCGGGGTCTCCCGGCAGGCATACCCGATCATCATGCCCTGGTCGCCGGCGCCGGTGAGGTCTTCCTCGTCACCGAGCTCGCCTCCTCGGCGCTCCAGCGCCGTGGTGACGCCGGCCGAGATCTCCGGGCTCTGCTCGCGCAGCGAGACGAACACGCCGCAGGTATCAGCATCGAGCCCGTGGCTCGAGTGCGTGTACCCGATATCGGTCAGCACCTCGCGCACGATCTCCTGGATGTCGATGTAGGTGTTGGTCGTGATTTCGCCGAAAACGAAAACCAGACCGCGCGTCGCCGACGTCTCGCAGGCGACCCGGCTCATCGGGTCCTCGGCCAGCGCCGCGTCGAGCACCGCATCGGAGATCTGGTCGCAAATCTTGTCCGGGTGACCCTCTGTCACGGATTCGGACGTGAAGAGCACGCGCTCGGCGGTGTCGAAAGTCGTGGCCATGACGATGTTCCTCATTCGTGGCGGCCCGCAGCGGCGGTCGCCGGGTGGTGGCGAGGAGCCCGCTGCGCTCGATCGCGGGTGGGTTACTCGGTCTCCCAGGAGTCGAGGTACTTCGCCTGCTCCGCCGTCAGCGTGTCGATCTCGACGCCCATCGCCTGCAGCTTGAGCGCGGCGATCTGCTTGTCGATCTCCGTCGGCACGACATAGACCTTGTTCTCCAGGTCATTGTGATGCTGCACGATGTACTCCGCCGAGAGCGCCTGGTTGGAGAAGCTCATATCCATCACGCTGGCCGGGTGGCCCTCGGCCGCCGAGAGGTTGATCAAGCGGCCATCGGCCAGCACGATCACGCTCTTGTCGTCGAAGCTGTACTCCTCGACAAACGGCCGGAGCTGCCGGCGCCCCTCACCCGCCATCTCGCCGAGCGCCTTGAGGTTGATCTCGGAGTTGAAGTGGCCCGCGTTGGCGAGAATGGCGCCATCCTTCATCGCCGCGAAGTCCTCGCGGTCAATGACATTCACGTTGCCGGTCGCGGTGACCATCAGGTCGGCCAGCGCCGCGGCCTCGACGATCGGCATCACGCGGAAGCCGTCCATCGCCGCCTCGAGCGCCCGGGTTGGGTCGATCTCGGTGACGATCACCTGGGCTCCCATGCCGCTCAGCCGCATCGCAACGCCCTTGCCGCACCAGCCGTAGCCAGCGACGACGGCCGTCTTGCCGGCGATCAGCACGTTGGTCGCCCGGAGGATGCCGTCGATCGAGCTCTGCCCGGTGCCGTAGCGGTTGTCGAAAAAGTGCTTGGTATCGGCGTCGTTGACGGCGATGATCGGGAACTTGAGCACGCCCGCCTTTTCCATCGCCCGCTCGCGGATGACGCCGGTGGTGGTCTCCTCGGTGCCGCCCAGAATGTCCGGCAGCAGCTCGGGGTAGTCACGGTGAATCGTCGCGACGACGTCAGCACCATCGTCGATCACCAGATTCGGCTTGTGGGCGATCGCCGAGCGGATGTGACGGTCGTAGGTCTCGGCGTCCTCGCCCTTGATCGCGAACACCGGGATGCCGGCGTCGACCAGGGCCGCGGCGACATCGTCCTGCGTCGAAAGCGGATTGCTGGCGCAAAGCACGGCGTCGACCCCGCCCGCCTGCAGAGTCAGGGCCAGGTTGCCCGTCTCGGTGGTGATGTGCGCGCAAGCGAGCATCCGCATCCCCTTGAAGGGCTGCTCCTTCTCGAAGCGCTCGCGAATCTGCGCCAGCACGGGCATTTCCCGCGCCGCCCACTCGAGCCGTCGTCGCCCGTCCGCCGCCAGCGATGGGTCCTTGATGTCAAAATTCCGCGTGTCTGTCGAAGTAGCCGCCATGTGTTTCGTTGCCTCCACGTGTC
>JAEVYR010000107.1 GCA_023392645.1 Chloroflexota bacterium
ATCCTCCAGGTATCCGGTCACGCGCCGCGTTCGGTTGCGGGGGCGGCGCGGCCGGTCGACGGTGCCCGATCCCTCGCAGGCATCCGTGATCGACCCGATGGTAAATGTACGTACGAAATGTGCGCCACTCTTCGCCGATTCGTGCGGTATGGCAAGATGAGCGACAGATGCGTCTCCGGCCGTCAAATTCGCCTCTTTCCGGGAGCAATGCCATGCCCAGGAGCTGTCAATGATCGAATCGGCCCTGGACTGGCTCCGGGATGTGGCCGGCACGGTGGCCGGTTCGCTGCTGCTCGCCTCTGCCTGGGTGATCGCCGGGTTTTGGCTCGCCACTCTCGCTCGCGACTGGGTCTCCACCCTGTTCGCGCGGACCTCGGTCGGCTTCAACGGCTCGGTGCTCGTCAGTCGCGTCGTTTCCGTCACCATTCGCATCATCGCCATCATGATCGCGCTGAGCGTGCTGGGAGTCTCTGGCACCGGCCTGATCGCGGTCGCCAGCGCCTTCACGGTCGCGATCGGACTCTCCCTGCAGGACGTCATGAAGAACTTCTTCGCTGGCGTCTACCTGCTGTTCGAGCGGCCGTTCAAGGCTGGGGACCGCATCGTCATCCGGGATGTCGCCGGGGAGGTCCAGGGCATCGACATTCGCACGACACTGGTGCGCAATATCAACGACGAGCTTGTGCTCATCCCCAACGCGACGGTGTTCACCGAAATTCTCCGCAACGACACCTACTACGGCGTACGCCGGGTCGATCTCATCATCACGTCGCCTGAACGCCGCCTCGATCAGATCCAGACCGCGCTGCACGGCGCCCTCGACGGGATGCCCGGGATCCGTCGCCCGCTCCCCGAGGCGCGCATCGTCTCGCGCACGGCCGATGGTCTCACCGTCAAGCTGTCGGCCGTCTTCGACAATTCGAACATCGTCCAGAATCACATCGTCGAGGCGATCATCGACGCCCTTCCGGGCGACAACGTCGAGGTGACATCGACATGACCGTGTCCCGTCGCTTTGGCCTGATAGGCGGTACCTTCGACCCGGTGCACATCGCGCATCTCCATATCGCCGCCTGTGTGCTCGCGGAGCTCGCGCTCGACGAGGTGCGCTTCATCCCGGCCGGCAACCCGCCACACAAGCCGGGGCGGGCAATCAGCGACGCCGCAGATCGCCTGCGGATGCTGGAGATCGCGACTCATGGGATCGAGGGGCTCGCGGTCGACCCAATCGACCTGCGCGGAGAGGCGCCATCCTACACCAGCGAGTTGCTGGAGCGAATTCACGTCACCGACCCCGGCGCCGAGCTGTGGTTCATCGTCGGCGGCGACTCGCTGGCCGAACTGCACACCTGGCATCGCCCGGACCGGGTGATCGAGCTCGCGCGGCTCGCCGTTGCGGAGCGGCCGGGCTGGTCGATCGACCATGCGCTCGCGACCTCGCCGGTGGCGGGCCTGCGCGAACGTGTCGATGCATTCTCCAGCGTGCCCATCGACCTGTCGGCCTCACTCATTCGCGAGCGCATCTCCACCGGACTGCCAGTGGACTGGGTCGTGCCGGCGGCCGTGCTCCGGTATATCGCCGATCACCGGCTGTACGGGAAGCGGGCCGAACTTCGCTGACGCGTGCTCTATACTTGCCGGGGCCCGTTCGCCGCGACCACTGGCTTCGGCACGAGCAACGCTGCACAATCCGTCATCCGGAGGAACACGGTGCGTCTTCGTCCTATGCATAGTTTGATCATCGTGATCGTGATCACGGTCATCTCCACCTGGATCGCGTGGCCGGGGACCGGCCTCGATTTCGGCGGCTACCGCTCCGATCATCCGGTCCGGCTCGGTCTCGATCTCCAGGGTGGGCTCCAGGTGACGCTGCAGGCGAATCCGCCGGAAGGCGTCTCGGTTGACAGCCGCCTCCTCTCGGGCACGCGAGACACGCTGGAGCGCCGCGTGAACGCCCTTGGCGTGAGCGAGCCGCTGGTGCAGACCCGCGGGAGCGAACAGATCGTGGTCGAGCTCCCTGGCGTCGAAGACCCCGATCAGGCCATCGAAGTCCTCCAGGACACCGCCCTGCTCGAAATTATCGATACCGGTGGTCAGGCACTTCCGCCTGGCACGGTAGTCACGACGTCGCTCGGCGGCCCGGATGACACCAACGGTGAAGCGACACCATCGGCATCGCCCTCCGCTTCTCCCGCGGCAACTGCGGCTGATGCGACACCCGCCGCGGCCGCCCAGAACGGGCCGACCGGACCGGTCTACGAGACCATTATCAGTGGCTCGGATCTCACCGACGCGTTCGTGTCCACCAATCCGCAAACCGGCCAGGTCGCGGTGGCATTCCGCCTGACCAACGATGCCGGCCGCACCTTCCACGAGTTCACCAGCTCGCACCTCGGGCAACCGATGTCGATCGTCATCGACAAGACGGTGATCTCGTCGCCCACGATCCAGGCGCCGATCTCGACCGAGGGCGAAATCACCGGCGTGCGGCCAGACGAAGCCGAAACACTTGCGCTGCAGTTGCGTGCCGGCGCCCTCGGCGTGCCGATGGAAGTCGTCTCCAGCCGAACGATCGGCCCCTCGCTCGGGCAGACCTCGATCGACCGCAGCATCGTGGCCGGCACGGTTGGCCTGGCCGCGGTTGCGCTGTTCATGATCCTCTTCTATCGCGTCCCCGGCGTGATCTCGGTGGTCGCCCTGTTGATTTACACCGCGATGGTCTTCGCCCTGTTCCGCATCATCCCGGTCACGCTGACGCTCGCGGGCATCGCCGGCTTCATCCTGTCGATCGGCATGGCGGTCGACGCCAACGTGCTGATCTTCTCGAGATTGAAGGAAGAATTGCGCGCCGGGCACAAAATCCACCGCGCCATCGAAGCCGGGTTCGACCACGCCTGGCCGTCGATTCGCGACTCCAACGTGTCGACAATGATCACCTGCGTGATTCTCTACTGGTTCGGGCAGTTCACCGGAGCGACCATCATCACCGGGTTCGCGTTGACCCTGTTCGTCGGCGTGGCCGTGAGCATGTTCACCGCCATTTTCGTGTCACGAACGCTGCTGCGTGTGATTCTCGACAGCAACCTGATCCGGGGCCTGTGGTGGCTCGGGGTCGATCCCGATGAAATGGAAGCAGCAAAGGCGGTCACAACCACTCCCGGAGCGCAGGCATGAACCATCTCGCCAGCAAGCGCAAGCTTTGGTTTCTCCTCTCGATCATCATCCTGACGCCCGGCATCATCTCGCTGATCTTCAACGGGCTCAAGTTCGGCATCGACTTCACCGGGGGCAGTGCCTGGGAGGTGCAGTACGAGCAAGCCGTCGACGTCGCGGACATCCGGCAAGTGCTGGCCGAGCACGGACGCACCGAAGCGCAAGCCCAGCAGGTTGGCGACAACGACGAACATCGGTACCTTATTCGCCTGCATGAGCTGCAACAGTCATCCCCGGAAAAAGAAGAGCTGACGAAGGCGCTGGAAACGCTCGGACCCATGAATCACGACGGCGAGTCGCTGGAAACGGTTGGCGCGTCGGTCGGCGAGTCGATCCGCAATCGATCCGTTTTCGCGGTCATCGCGGCATCCATCGGCATCCTGCTCTACATCGCCTTTGCCTTTCGCAACACCGGCAATGCCCTGCTCTACGGCACCTGTGCGATCATCGCGCTGATCCACGACGCGCTGTTCGTGCTCGGGGTGTTCTCCATCCTCGGCGTGGTGGCCGACGTGGAGATCGACGCGCTGTTCGTGACCGCCGTGCTGACGGTGATCGGCTTCTCGGTCCACGACACCATCGTTGTCTTCGACCGCATCCGGGAAAACCAGCTCGCGGATCCATCCGCGGACCTCGAAGGCATCGTCAATCACTCGATCGTGCAGACGCTCGTGCGCTCGCTCAATACGTCGGTGACCGTCGTGTTCACATTGACAGCGTTGCTGATCTTCGGCGGCGAGTCCACACGCTACTTCGTGCTGGCCCTGCTGATCGGCGTAATCGCGGGCACCTACTCATCGATCTTCAACGCCAGCCAGTTGCTGGTCGCGTGGCACAACGGCGAAATCCAGCGGCTGTACCGGCGCATCTTCCGCCGGCCTGAGCCGAGCATGAGCAGCTCGGAGG
>JAEVYR010000111.1 GCA_023392645.1 Chloroflexota bacterium
CGCGCGATCCGGACGACGCGCTGGCGCGGCTGCGCGCCGCGCTGGATCTCGGCTGGCAGCGCCGCCGGGACGTGCGCCTGGCGATCCGCGAGACGCAGGAGGTCGACCCCGGCCTGCTCGCCGAAGCGACCGGTCGGATGCGCTTCCGGATGGAGCCGGACGATCAGGAGCCCGCGCGGCTGCTGGTCGAGCGCGGCACATGGGGGACCCACTTCGGGCGCACCCTGCCGGCCTACCGCGACCAGTTGCCCGCCACCGACTGATTTTCACGGCATGCAAGCGAACGCGCCGAACGACATCGACGGCGCGACGAGGAGGGGACCCGGATGACAGACGACACCACCAGGCATGGATTCATGACGCGGCTGGTTCATGCCGGTGAGCCCGCGGATGCCGCTACCGGAGCGGTCGGCGTGCCGATCTACCAGAACTCCACCTTCGCCTTCGAGTCGACCGGCGCGATTGACGCGACGCTCGAGGGCGAGCAGGAGCGCTATGTCTACACGCGCTACGGCAATCCCACCCTGACGGCGCTGGAGGCCAAGCTCGCCAATCTGGAGGGGGCGGATTCCGCGCTGGTGACGGCGTCGGGCATGGCGGCGATCACGCTGGCGGTGTTCGAGGTCGCGGCCGGCGGCGGCCACATCGTCGCATCCAGCACGCTCTACCCGATCGCGCGGGCGTTCTTCAACGAGAGCGCGCCGGACTATGGCATTTCGGTGACGATGGTCGACGCGACCGATCTCGACGCCGTGCGCGCGTCGGTCACCCCGGACACCCGCGCGATCTACGTCGAGACGCTCTGCAACCCGACGCTCGAGGTGGTCGACGTGCCCGCGCTGGCCGGCATCGCCCACGGCGCGGGCGCGGCGCTGATCGTCGACAACACGTTCCTCAGCCCGGCGCTGTACCGGCCGCTGGACGACGGCGCTGACCTGGTGCTCCACAGCGCGACCAAGTACCTCTCCGGCCACGGAAACCTGCTCGGCGGCGTCATCGCCGGCCGGGCGGAGCTCATGGACGGCATCCGCACCCGCGGCGAGCATCTCGGCGGCATCATGAGCCCGCTCACGGCGTGGCTGCTGATCAGTGGCGTCAAGACGCTGGCGTTGCGCGTGCGGCAGCACTGCGCGACGGCACAGGCGGTCGCCGAGCTGCTGGCGGCGCACCCGGCCGTCGAGATGGTGAACTACCCCGGCCTGCCGGAGCACCCCGGTCATGAACTGCTGAATCGCCTGACCGGTGGCGCCGCCAACGGGGTGCTCTCCGTCCGCTTCCGGGATCATGAGCGTGCCCGCCGGGCATTCCTGGACGCGCTGTCGATCCCGTTCCGGGCGGTGAGCCTGGGCGACGCGGCCTCGCTGGTGTTCCCGTTCGACGACGACGGTGTGGTGCGGATCGCGGTCGGCATCGAGGACACCGAGGATATCGTCGCCGACATCAGCCGGGCGCTGGTCGCCGTCGATGCGGAGCTGGCGGTCGAGCCGGCCGCCGCCGGGTAGCGCGTTTTTCACTCTGCGATTGGGCGGCGCGTTACGCCAGGCGACCAGTGAGGCGCTGGTAGTCGGCTTCGCTGCCCACCCACGTCTCGCCGTCGTCGTAGTGCTCCTTCTTCCAGATCGGCACGATCTCCTTGATCCTGGAAATCGCGAAGGCGCTGGCGGCGTAGGCCTCATCACGGTGCGGCGACGCGCAGGCGATCACGACGCTCGCCTCGCCGGGCTTCAGCGCGCCGGTGCGGTGGCTGATCGCGATCCGTACCTCCGGCCACTGCTCGCGCGCTTCGTCGCCGACCCGCGCGAGCATCTTCTCCGCGGCCGAGACGTAGGCCTCGTACTCCAGCAGCGTCACGTCCCGGCCCCGGGCGTTGTCGCGGACGGTGCCCTGGAAGGTGACCACCGCCCCCTCGCCCGGACCGGCCACCAGCGCCTCGACGGCGCGCGGATCGAGCTCGGCGTCGGTGACGGCGAACGCCTTGTGCTCGCCGCCGCTCACCGGCGGGATGATCGCCAGCTCGTCGCCATCGGCGAGGACGTGATCCTGCTCGACGTATTCCTCGTTCACCATCAGCATCACCGAGCCGGCGAGGCCGCGCAAAGACGGCGCATCCGCCAGGGCGGCGTCGAAGCCATCCCTGGCGGTGCTGCCATCGGGGAGATCGATTGTTGCCTGGCCCGTTCCGAGCTGCTCCCGGAACATGGCGAAAAACCGGACGGTTGCCTTCACACGATCTCCTGACTCAATTGCGGATCGGGATCAGGAGCCTTGCTGAGTCAGCTTGCCGAGCTTCTGATACAGCCTCTCGGCGACCTGGCCGTTCTGCATGCGCAGGTCGTGGAACATCTGCTCCAGCTCGTTGTCTCCCGCATCCTTCGCGTCGTTGGCGTACTTCATGAGCACTTCCTCGCTCTGGAGGAGGTTGCTCAGTGTCGTGATGACATTGTACGCAACGTCGCTAACGGTGAAGTCGTGAGTGTGACCCGCCATGAAATGTCCTCCTTGATGCATGTATCCGCACGAACGCGGTCCTGGTGGCACATTCGCAAGTGCGGGGCCACGTCGGGCTTCCCCAGCACGACGACCCGTAGCGCCGCCCCTGTGGCGGCTATGCGTCATGATGGCTCGTTCACAGGTACCGGTCGAACCACCCCAGCGTCCGCGTCAGCCGGTCGACCCGATTCTTCGGCTTGCCGGCGCGGGAGAGCTCGTGGTTCTCGCCCTGGTAGCGGACGAACTCGACCGTGCGCCCGAGCTTCTTCAAGGCGATGAAGAGCTGCTCGGCCTGCTCCATCGGGCAGCGGTAGTCCTCCTCGCTGTGGACGATCAGCAACGGCGCGGCGATCTCGGCAACCTTGCGGATGGGCGACAGCTCCCAGTAGCGCTCCGGGTGCTCCCACGGCGTGCCCAGCTCGGGATCGAGGCTGACCAGCGCGATGTCGTCGGTGCCGTACATCGACGTCATGTTGCTGATCGACCGATCCGTGACCCCGGCGCGGAACCGGTCGGTGTGGCCGAGCAGCCAATTCGTGCTGAAGCCGCCATAGGAGCCGCCGGTGACCCCGACCCGCGCCTCGTCCCAGTCACCCGTCGCGAGCACCCGGTCGAGCAGCGCCTCGAAATCCTGCTGGTCGGCCAGCCCCCACTTGCCGCTCACCGCCGCCGCGAACGCCTCGCCGTACCCGACGCTGCCGCGCGGATTGATGAACAGCAACCCGTAGCCGCGCGCCGCGAAAAGCTGCAGCTCGTGGAAGAACGCCGGCGAGAACTGGGCGTGCGGCCCGCCGTGGATGTTGAGGATCAGCGGCGACTTCGCGCCCGGCGCCACGCCCTGCGGACGCAGCAGCCAGCCCTGCACCGGCGTGCCGTCGACATCGACGACGAGCTCCTCCGGCATCGCGATCGCGACGTCAGCGACCCACTCGGCGTTGAAATCCGTGATCGGCGTCAGTGCGTCCTTCGTCGCGATCGCCAGCTCCGCGAGCGTGGTGGCGTCAGCGATGGTGACGACCAGGCGGTCGGCGTCGAGGTGGTCGAACGCCATCACGTGATACCCGAGTCCGGTCAGTGCCGTCGGCTCGCCCTTGCCGAGCGGGAAGCGAACCGCGCGCGTGCTGCCCCGGTCGCCGACGAGTGCGTCGATCGCGGTGCCGTCCGGCGTCCATCGGATCGGCGGCCCGGAGACGTCGCCCTTGGGGTGGCTCATCGAGGAATCGCCGATCGAGCGGTCGATCGTGCCGCTGAGATCCGTCTGCTTGCCGCCGGCGGCCGGCAGCGTCCAGAGCCTGGTGTTGCGGTACGCGTCAGCCAGCTTCGCCTCGCCGGTGAAGGCGAGCTGCGTGCCGTCCGGGGACCAGGCCGGATTGCCGTACGACCCCCTGCCGTCGGTCAGCCGGCGCGGCTCGCCGCCGTGGGCCGGCACCGTCCAGATGTCGCTGACCCGGGAGCGGTCCCAGTCGTCGTCACGGTTGGCGACGAAGGCGATCTGGCGGCCGTCCGGCGACCACGCCGGCGAGCGGTGCATGAAGCGCCCGGAGGTGAGCTGCACCGGCGCGGCGCCGGGCTTCGTGCGATCGACGGTGAAGAGGTGAGGGTAGCGGTTGTCAACGAAGCCGCGCCCGTTGAACTTGTAGTGCGCCGACGTGATCACGCGCACGTCGGCATCGGTGTCCTGCTCGGCCTCCGGCGTCATCTCGACCGGCGCGATGATCACGAGGCGCTCGCTGTCGGGCGCCCAGGCGTGGTCGGTGACGCCGTGATCGAGATCGGTGATCCGGATCGCCTCGCCGCCGTCGACGGGCATCACCCAGAGCTGGGCGTGATCGCCGTCGCGCTTCGAGCGAAACGCGATCCAGCGGCCATCGGGTGACCAGCGCGGCGCGCTGTCTCGCCACTGTCCCGAGGTGAGCTGGCGGGCGTTGCCGCCGTCGGCATCGAACCGCCAGATCGCCGCCCGGTACTCGCCGGAATCGCGATCGATCGTCAGCACCGTCATCAGGATCGTGC
>JAEVYR010000178.1 GCA_023392645.1 Chloroflexota bacterium
TCAGTGAGCTGCTACATCTCGTTGGCGAAGATGACGATGATGCTCGGGATCGTCAGCAGCACCGTCAGGATCAGCGTCGCCCAGAAGTATTTCGCCTCGCGGCTCGGTCCCCGGTTCGAGAAGTTGATCGCGATGATGCGCAGGCCGTTGATCGTGTGGTAGATCACCGCGCCGACCAGCATGATCTCCATCGGGATGATGAACAGGTGCGCGTAGAACTCGACGGTGTGGTCGTAGACATCGCGACCGAGCGTGATCAGCATGATGTCGAGGATGTGGATGAGCAGGAAGAAGAGGATGCCGGCCCCGGTCGCGCGGTGCAGCACCCACGCGTACTGGCCGACGTCACCCCGGTAGATCGGCACGACGCCGTTCCGCAGATTGCGGACGACCCAGATGATCAGCAGGATCGCGGCGACATAGGTGATCGCGGCGAAGACGTACAGCGAGTAGCCGAGCAGGTTGCCGATCCACATCTCGCCGGCCAGCGGCCCGGTGTTGTTTCGCGCCATCTCCTCGTTGAAGGTGAAGATGTTGACGAGGCCCAGCACCGTGAAGAGCAGCGCGACCAGCCAGAGCGCGGCGTACGCGACGGCGCGGCCGCTGCGCGGAATGAAGTCGGTGAGGATGAAGCGGAACCCGACCAGGCCGTGCCACAGCGCGGCGATCAGCAGGATGCTGTCGAACGTCCGCCACAGCGGGTTCGACCAGCGCGCGGCCACGAAGTCGAAGTCGGTCTCCGACGGGGCGTTCAGGTAATGGGTGATGAACAGGTGTCCGAGCGCGAAGAAGACCAGCGCCAGCCCCGATACTCGCAGGAAGTACCAGACGAGCCGGTCGTTGCCGGTGATGGCTGCCATGCCGAAACCGGACCGCTCATGTTTTGACGAAACCGAGGCCATACGCGCCTGATCCTCCCCGCAGCTCCACGCTCGTGTCCCATGCGTCGCCGTGCCCGGTCGCCGGCGCGGGCGAGACCCGATACCGGCATGGTCGGCCACGCCGCGTCACTCGTCAATGATCGATTCCATTGTACGCCGCCGTCCGGCATCGCGCCGGGAAGCGTCGGTCACCGTTCGCCCGTTTTCGCCGGGATCAGGCCGGTGAGCAGCCCGAGATTCCGGAAGACGAGATCGTGGTGGGCCTCGTCGCCCGGGTGGATGGTGGCGATATCGGCGAAGCAGACGCCAAGCTCCTCGGCAATCTCGTCGCCTCGCGTCATCAAATCGCGCGCGTAGGCGTCGCGCACCCGCCGGGCGATTTCGGGGTCGTCCGACCGGATCATGCCGTCACGGGTGACCTGCCCGACGACGCGGTCGGTCGCCGGGTCGACGAGGTCGTACCACGCCGCCTCACTGGCCGGATTCTTCTCGGTTCCAGACACCGGAGCGCCCACCTTCCTTGTGTTCGAGCCGGATGTGCTCGATCGTCATGCCCCGATCGATCGCCTTGACCATGTCGTAGATCGTCAGCGCGGTCACGCCGACGGCGTGCAGGGCTTCCATCTCGACGCCGGTCTGGCCCTTCGTGTCGACCCGCGCCGCGATGTCGACGCCGGTGTCGTCGACCGTGAGGTCGATGTCGACGCGCGTGATCGGGATGTTGTGGCAGAGCGGGATCGCCTCGGCGGTGCGTTTCGCGGCCATGATGCCGGCGAGCCGCGCCACGCCGAGCACGTCGCCCTTCTTCGCGCGGCCCTCGCGGATCGTCGCGGCGGTCTCCGGCGCCATCGAGATGCGGCCGGTGGCGATCGCGATGCGCTCGGTCTCCGGCTTCTGGCCGACATCGACCATACGCGCGTTGCCGGCGTCGTCGAAATGCGTGAGCGTGCGGTCGGTGGTATCCATGCTGAAATCGTTCCCGTCGTGTACCGTTGAGCCTGTCACGAAGATGATACGACCACTTCGGGGAGGGGACTGGCATGAACCGGCGATCGAACGCAATGATCATCATGGGGCTGGCGACGCTGATCGCCGTGACGGCGGTGCTGTACCTGCTGGGGACGCCGTTCTGGGCGGCGCTGGCGATCGGTGTCGTCCTGGCGCTGGTGGCGCAGTTGATCACCGGGCGACAGGTGGGCGGGTGAGCTCAGGCTGGAAGGCCGGCGTTTCAGGCCTGTTGGTCACCAGCGCGATCCTGCTCATCGCGCTGGTGATCTCGACGCCGAATGGGGTCACGCTGCTGCTGGCGATCGCGATCGGTTTCGTCGTCGGACTCGCGACCTGGTATCAGGACCGGCGCTGACCTGCCCACACAGGGCCGATATCTCGAAGCCAATCACTCGTCACGCTACTCAGCTGGCGCGCCAGATGCGCTGCCACGGATCGCCGGCGAGCGTCGCCAGCGTGATCTTCCACGGCTCGATGCGCAGCAGCCCGAAGTTCTCGTGATCCGGCGCGATGAACGAGACGGCTGGGTCGTACCCGAGCGGCTCGGGCGCATTCGCGAACAGGTCCCAGACGTGTTGCTTCGTCGCCTGGTCGTCGACCCAGGTCGCGGTCGCCTCGACGTAGACAGGATGCACTGGATCGGAGACCCAGGCGAGGGAAACATGCGGGTTCCGCTCCAGGTGGAGCCGCTTGTTCGAATTGCGGTGCGTGCCGATCCAGCCGGTTTGCCCCTCCCAGATCGGGTGGAGCAGGCGGGTGCTGGGGCGACCCTTCGTGTCGATGGTGGCGACGCAGGCCCAGACCATCCGGTCGATCCGCTCGCGAAACTCGGGCTCGATCTCGGCAAAGTCATCGTGGTGGCGATGGGTCATGAAGGCTCTCCCACGCGGGATGCTGATTGCAGGTACGGGCGGGGCGTGTCCTCGCCCTTGCCGGGGAGCCCACGAGGGGGTCCCCCGGCCCGTCCTTTGTGTGGTTACGAATCGGCCGGCAGGCGCGTCACCGGCTGGGTGAGGGTGCCGATCGATTCGATGGTGATGCTGACGGTGTCGCCGTCTTCCAGCGTGAACTCCGACGGCGGGATGATGCCCGTGCCGGTCATCAGGAAGGCGCCGTCCGGGAAGGCGTTGTGGCGGTGCAGGTACGTCACGAGATCCTCGAAGGAGCGCGCCATCTGGCTGGTCGAGGTCTCGCCTTCGAACGCCGTCGCGCCGCCGCGCTCGATCGTCAGCTTCACCCCGAGGTTGCGCGGATCGGCGATCTCGTCGGTCAGCGCGATCACCGGGCCGAGCCCGGCGCAGGCGGTGTACATCTTCGCCTGCGGCAGGTACAGCGGGTTTTCGCCCTCGATCGACCGTGACGACATGTCGTTGCCGACCGTGTACCCGACGACCTCGCGATGGGCGTTGACCACCAGCGCGATCTCCGGCTCCGGCACGTCCCACGTCGAGTCCGAGCGGATCGCGACCTCCTGTCCCGGACCGGTCACGCGGGAGGCGGTTGCCTTGAAGAACAGCTCGGGGCGCTCGGCCCGGTAGACGCGCTCGTAGACGTCCTCCTCGGTCGATTCCTCCATGCGCGCATCGCGGGAGCGCAGGTAGGTGACGCCGCAGGCCCAGACCTCCTGCGCGTCGATCGGGGCGAGCAGGATGGCGTCGTGGGCGGGCACGGGCGTCGCGCCGGACCCGCGAACGCGAGCGATCTCGGCGTGCATCTCGGCCTTCGGCAGGCGCAGCAGCTCGCGCATCGACGCGGCGCCGTCGGTCGCCGCGAAGGGAATCACGCGGTCCCCGTCGATGAGCCCGATGCGGGCGTCGGCGGGGTCGCCGGTGTGAAAACGGCAGATGGGCATGGTGTTGGCTCCCTGGAATCATCGCTCGGTTTGGACCGAACGATCCGCGTACGGGCCGGTCTCGTGCGGGCCCGGCCGCCCGCTGGGCGGCAATTCACCGATCTGCGAAAGACGTCGCTTGTGCCACTCTACCGGGTTTTCCGGCGTTGTCGACTGGCCGCACGCCGCGTCGCAGGCTTCCACGGTGCACCGAACGAAGGCGATATTGACAGCGCCGCCGGAGCTCCATGCGCGTCGGGTGCGCGGTCAGCCCGCCGCTACGAGTGGGTTCTTCCGTTGGCGTCGAGGTCGCGGTGCTGGCGGACGCGCTCGGCAAGGAGCTCGGCGAGGTGGCGGACGTCCAGCCCGCGACCCTCGACGTCCGACCCGCCGCGCAGGTGCATGATGCAGCCCTGGTTGTCGGTGACGATCGTCCGCGCGCCGGTCGACTGGGCGTTGTTCAGCTTGCGGTCCATCAGGCGTTTCGCCACGTCGGGGTAGTCGACGCTCCAGGTGCCGCCGAAGCCGCAGCACAGCGTGTTTTCGGGCAGCTCGGCGATCGTGTCGCCCATCACGCGCTCGATAAGGTGGCGTGGCTCGGCCGACAGCCCGAGCGCGTTCAGGCCCTGGCAGGAGTCGTGGTAGGTGATCTCGCGTCGCTTGCCATCGATGTCGGCCAGCGAACTTTCCGGCAGCTTCGCGACGTTGACGAGGATCGAGGTGAAATCCATCACTCGCCCGGCAAGACGCTCGGCGCGTGCCAGCCACGCCGGCTCGTCGCGGAACTGGTGCAGGTAATCCTGCAGGATCATTGCCACGCAGCTCGCGCTGCCGGAGACGATCCAGTCGGCGTTGGTCGCTTCCAGCGAGGCGATCGTCTGCCGCCCGAGCGCGCGAGCGCGGTCGAGATCCCCGGAGTTCTGGTTGACCAGCCCGCAGCAGTGCAGGTGCTCGGGATGGACGACCTCCGCGCCGAGCGCTTCCACCACCGTCACGATTGCTTCGCCCTGCTCGGGGTAGAAGCGGTCGGTCATGCAGCCGGGAAAGAGCGCCACCTTCGTGCCGGCGATCTCGCTCGGGATCAGCGGGCTTGGCGCGCCGCGCTCGTCGGTGCGGTCCAGCATCGGCTGCTGCTGCTCGCGCCGCCGCTGAATCCGGTCGTGCAGGGGCGTCCGGGCCAGCGCGGGCAGGCTGCGCCAGGATGTCTGCCGGTTCAGCCCCGGCAGGTGCTTGTCCCGGATCATGTCACGGCCGCGCGTGAGCGGCGCCTGGGCACGCTTGCCGATCTTCATCAGCAGGTTCGCCGCCGACGGGGTGCCCCAGATCTGGAGCGCGATGCGCTTGACCGGCTTGATCCCCATTTGCCTGGCGACCATCGCGCGGACATCGAGGATTTGCCTCGGCAGCGGGATGCCCACCGGACAGACGGTCTCGCAGGCGTTGCAGGAGAGGCAGAGGCTCTGCGGACCCGCCGCGGCCTCCAGCCCGTGCAGGAACGGCGTCACCACCAGCCCGATCGCGCCGGAGTAGATGTAGCCGAAGACGTGCCCGCCGACCTCGCGGTAGGGCGGGCAGACGTTCGCGCAGGCGGCACAGCGAATGCAGTGCAGCGCCTCGCGAAACTCCGGCATCTCGCGCATGCGGCGGCGGCCATTGTCGACGAGCACGATGTGCTGCTCGTGCCCCGGCGTCGGGCCCTGGATGAAGGTCGAATACACCGTGATGCGCTGGGCGGTCGCGCTGCGGCCGAGCAGCCGGAGCTGGCGCATCGCATCGGCGTAGGTCGGCACAAGCTTCTCGATGCCGGCGATGACCACGTGGACCGGCGGGATCGACGACGTCAGCCGGCCGTTGCCCTCGTTGGTGCACATCATCACCGCGCCCGACTCGGCGACCAGCGCGTTCGCGCCGGTGATGCCCATGCCGGCGCGGAAGAAGACGTCGCGGATCACGTCGCGCGCGGTGCCGACCTGCTCGGAGA
>JAEVYR010000190.1 GCA_023392645.1 Chloroflexota bacterium
TCTGGCGCGACCGACGGCGAGCGTGCCCACGCCCGCGCCGTCGATCGCACGGCTATTCGCCTAGCTGGCCGGAGTTGCCTCCGGCGCCGTCGCGTCGGTCAGCGTAATGGTCACCCGAGTCTTGCCGTTCCCCAGGTCGTTCATGATGACCTGTCCCATCACGCCGGAATCATTGAGCTCCTGCAGATCGAAGACCAGTGTCCCGTCCTCGACCTCGCCCGTGACATTTCCACAGGCGATGTACACATCAATCTCCTCGGCGCTCTTGTGCACGTTCACCGCGTACTCGCCCGAGGTGAGGTCGTCGAGGCTGACGTCGACCTCGGTGCGGCTGTCGCCGACGACGCTTCCGGACTCGGCGTCGCTCGGCGAGGCCGGTGTGGCCTCCGGCGTGCTCGAGAGGATGGCACCGCTGACGTCGTTGAGCGGGTAGACGACGTCGCCCAGGTTGTCGCAGGTCCCATCGTGGATGTGGGCCGGGTGCGGAGCGTTGCTCGCCGTCGGCGTTGCGTCCTGAGCAGCCACGGCCGCGGCCCCGGAGATGATGCCAAGCAGCATGGCAGCCATCGCGACGATTGAGCCAATCCAACGTGTTCTCATGGTGCTGTCTCCTCGTGCCTATCGGTGCGGGTCGTCTCCAAGCGGACGCGGGCTCGATCCGGAGTTCGCACGGGTCATGCCGCCCTGCCTTCGCGGCGTGACTCACGCACCACACTCCTGCCGCCGCGCATGGCACGCGATGTGCACGACCCCGCCCAGGAGCCGAGCGCCGACGCTCGGCCGGACCACAGAGAAGGAGCGTCCCCATGTCGTACCCCTACCCTCAGGACCGGACGCGAAACAAGCGCACGAAGGGCGAGGAGCCCTACGAAGACGCCCGCGAGGCCTATGGCGAAAACGAGGCCGAGCTCGAGCGCGACGCGCCCGAGCCGCATAGCCACGCCAGGCAGCGGACCGACGCCGAGCAGGAACACGACGCCGAGGAGCGGTTCGAGGAGATCGGCGAGGATGTCAGCGAGCAGCGTGGTGACACAAAAGGAACCCGATCATGACCGACGGCAATCCGGACCGCCCGACGCGCGCCGGCCGCGATGATGTCGACCGCGAGCCGGTGATCGAAACCGAGCCGGGCGCGACCGAGCGGCCGGCCGATGACCGCGGCGGTTTCCACGACACCGCCCCCAACCCGCACGATGAACAAGGTGCCGCGAAAACCGCGAGTCAGGCCAGCGGCGCCTTCATGCTGGCGGGCGGGATGTGGCCGGCGCTGATCCTGCTGATCATCGCGATCGCGCTCATTCTCTACTTCGTCCTGGGCTGATCGCCGGTCATGGCAGGATGCGCTCGACAACGGCCACCCAAAAGGACCCGCCGAGCACGCCCATCGACCCAATCGACCCGGCGATGACCACGGCATCGATGCTCGCACGGCCCTGACGGGTCCAGTAGACATCCTTCAGCCGCAGCCACAGGGCGAACTCGTCGAGCGTCAACGCCGCGCCGATCCCGAAAAGCACCGCCAGGATTCCGGTGTGGCGGTCGGGATCGACGCCGGTGCTGATATAGCCCGTCACGAGCAGGAGCAGGATGCCGATCACCAGGTGATGGATGTGCAGCCCGCCCGACGTCTGGACGTTGCGGAACACGCGCTTGAAGCGGTCGTCACGGATCGCATGCGTGATCAGCCGGACCAGCGTGAACGTCACGAGGAAGCTGACCAGCACCAGCATCTGCGACTGCTTGTCCTCCGCGACGATGTGGTGCTGGTACAACCGCCCGATATCGCGGAAAAGATGTTGGGTATCGTCCACGCGCTCACCTGCCGAGGCCGAGGGGTCACATGCGCAGGTTAGCGTCCCACGCGCCGAAATGAAAGAGCGCACAACCGCCGGCAGCGACAGCTCAGCCGGCCGTCATGCATGGGCATTGTGACCCACGCGTGCCGCCTCGCGAATGGGCACGTCTGCCGATGCGCCCGCGCGTGCCACGGCGCACGATGGCGACGGATCCCAACGCTCCGCGTGACTCCACTCCGGCTCGCGCGGGGCACGTCGCCGCACCATCGCCAGGAGCACGCACATGACTTCTCGCGCCCGTCCCATCGTCGTCATCGCCCTATTTTTGACGCTTCTCACGGCGGCGGGGGCAGCGCCCCTCGCCGTCACTGCGCAGGGTAACTCCGCCAGCGCCCTTGCCTGCCAGAATGGCGGTTGGCAATGGCTCACGCGCGAGGACGGATCGACGTTCCGCAACACCGGCGACTGCGTGAGTTATGGCGCGCGCGGCGGCACACACTACGCGTCATCGCACGTCGAGTTTCGATTCACGGACGACGATGGCCAGCGATGCTGGCTCGATTGGACCCTGGTCGATGGCCGTCCCGGCGATGTCGTCCACGTGGACACCGTTCTCCTGTCGACAACCTGGAAGACGACCAGCACCGTCTCCGCCACGCTCACCTTCGACGCCCCGCAGGCTCCGCGCGATGAACGCGTGACCTGGGAGTCCGTCTATGACAGCTCGACGGCCTACATCGAAGCAAGTGGCCTGCCGGTGAGGGTGGAAAACGTCGGCTCGGCACAATGCAACCGCTGAGACCTGCCGTCAGGCGGCCAGCTTGAGACCACCCACGCAGCCGACAATGCCGAGCAGAAGCAGGATGCGGACGACCGAGACCGGCTCGCCGTCGAACGCCATGGCGTAGCCGGCCGTCAGTGCCGCGCCGACGCCGACCCAGACCGCATAGGCGGTCCCGACGGGGATATCGCGCATGGCGACCGCCAGGCCGATCATGCTGATCGTCATCGCAGCCAGGAACACGACCGTCGGCCAGAGCTTTGTGAATCCGTCGGATCTGCCCAACGCCGTCGCCCAGACAGCCTCGAACACGCCCGACCCCACGAGAATCACCCATGCCATGGTGGCACCTCTGCACGCGCCGTCTTGTCGCCAACCGGGTACGGCGCACCTCGTCCGGGTGCCAATCGGCCAGGGAAAGTATGCCAAAGCGGGACCATCGGGGCATGGCCGTTCACATCGCAACGCGATACCATACAGGGAGGAATCGAAACCAAACCCGTGAAGGAGTTCGCATGAGCACGCACGGAACCCCGATTCAGCCGGGCCGCCAGGCCGAACCATCCGTGGACGAGCTCCGGGCAGCGCTCCACCGCATGAAATCGTACGCGCGGGCGCTCGAACACCGCTGCGACCGGCTGTGGACCTACGTTCCCGACACGCATGGCGCGCGTGACCCCGCCGTGCCGTTCGTCGCAAGCGAGTTCGAGATTTCGGAGGTCGATCGCGGCCGCGACGCCGGAACACTATGACCGAAGCTGGATAGAAATAGAAACATCGAGGCCTCCCGATTTGGGAGGCCTCGTCTGGTCGTAGCGCATAGGGGATTCGAACCCCTGATCTCCGCCTTGAGAGGGCGGTGTCCTAGGCCGCTAGACGAATGCGCCACAGACGACCAAATGGGATTGTAGCCCACCGTTCCGGCCCGTGCAAGGCGAATTCACGACGCGCGCAACTCATCATTCACCACGTCCATCACCTCTGCCAAATCAAACGGCTTGGCGATAAACGGGCGGCCGCGACGACCCCTGTCAACCACGGCGCTCGTGAACACCACGCGCAGGTCGGGATCGATCCTCTCGGCCAGCGCGGCCAGCTCGTAGCCGGACATGCCGGGCATCATGATGTCGGTCAGGAGCAGGCACGGCCGATGCTGGCGGATGGCGCGCACCGCCCCCACCGGATCGGTCTCCCCGATCGCCGTGAAGCCTTCATCCTCCAGCAACATGCAGAGGACGTTGACAATCGACGCCTCGTCGTCGACCACGAGAATTGTTCCGGTGTCGGGATGAATATTCATTGCTTGCAGCCGTGCGACGCACGGCGCGGCTCCTCGGTCCATCGGCATGGTCCCATCGTTGCTCGCATGCCCGTCCGGTGGTGCCGAACCGGGCCGTAGCCACAACCATGCAATCGTCGTGCCACGATCGAGCACCCGGCACTCGCCGGCACGTCGCTCAACCTCATCGCGCGGGGCGCACGGTGGTCCCGCATTCCGGCGCTCATGGCGCCAGCCGCTCGATCAGCCACCGGCCCTGCTCGCGGCGGTAGCGAAGCCGATCGTGCAGGCGGTTCGGGCGCCCCTGCCAGAACTCGATCTCGGCGGGAACCACCCGGACGCCGCCCCAGTGGGCGGGCCGCGCGATCGGCGTTCCCTCCGGGTTGCGCTCGGTCAGCAGCTCCGCCTGGCGTGCCAGCCACGCGCGGTCCGGGATCACCTGGCTCTGCGGGGACGCCATCGAGCCGAGCTGGCTGCCGCGCGGCCGCGTCGCCCAGTAGGCGTCGGATTCGTCGGGCGCGGTGTGCGCGGCCGTGCCGCCGATGCGAACCTGCCGCTCCAGCTCGGCCCAGTAAAACAGCAGCGAAACCCGTGGGTTTCCCGCCAGCTCGTGCCCCTTGCGGCTGTCGTAGTTGGTGTGAAACACGAATCCGTGCTCGTCGAACGACTTGAGCAGCACCGTTCGCTGCGACGGCGCGCCATCCGGCCCGACCGTGGCGACGACCATCGCGTTCGCCTCCGGGACGGTCGACGCGACCGCCTCATCGAACCAGACCTGAAACTGGTCGAAGGGATTCTCGCGCGCCTCGCGCTCGCCGAGCGAGTCCAGCACATACTCGCGGCGCATGTTCGTCGTCCGGCTCTTCATCTGACTCGCATCCCGTGATATCCGGCTTCAGTCTCGGCGGCATCATGCCGCGAACCGCGCGCTCGCGCAACCCGAGAGCGCGATCGTGGCTCGGGTGCAGACGAGACCCCCTTGATTCGGTAGGATAGTCCAAACACCGAGCAGCCCCGATCCGGCGCCCCCGGATCACCGCCGGGCACGGTCATCGTCGATCGTGCCGGCCACTCACGGACAGGAGTCGTTCCACATGGTGACCATCCATCAGGCCCCGCCGCGTTCCGAAGACCAGCGCATCTCCGGCCTGTCGCCCGACGACATGGCGGCCCTGCAGGAGATCGAACGGCGCATCCTTTGGCTTTCGACGCTCATGGTTCACCATGCCAACAATGTCCGCGAGAACCCGGACAAGCCGACCAAGGTCGGCGGCCACCAGGCGAGCTCGACCTCTGTCGTCTCGATCCTCACCGCGCTCTATTTCCACTACCTCCGCGCCGGTGACCGCGTCTCCATCAAGCCGCACGCCTCTCCCGCATACCACGCCCTGCAGTACCTGCTTGGCAACCTCGACCGAAAATACCTCACCACGCTGCGCGAGTTCAGCGGTTTGCAGTCCTACCCCTCGCGCACCAAGGACCCTGACCCGGTCGATTTCTCGACCGGGTCGGTCGGCCTCGGCGCCGTCGCGCCCGTGTTCGCCGCGCTGGCGGCCAGCTACGCCGAGCTCAAGTTCGGCGACGTCACGTCGAATCGCTTCATCTCGCTGATCGGCGATGCCGAGCTGGATGAGGGCAACATCTGGGAAACCGTCGCCGAGGACGCCGTCAGCGATCTCGCCAACGTGATCTGGATCGTCGATCTGAACCGCCAGAGCCTCGACCGCGTCATCCCCGGCATCAAGGCCGCCCGGCTCAAGGCGCTCTTCGCCGGCGCCGGCTGGAACGTCTTCGAGGCCAAGTACGGCACCTGGCTCGAATCGGTGATGGACGGCGAGCGCGGCGCGGCGTTGCGGGCCCGCATCGGCGCCATGTCGAACGAGGAGTACCAGGCGCTGATCCGCATCGAAGACGGCGCCGAGCTGCGTCGCCGTCTCGCCGATGTCGCCGATCGCGCGCGGCACGACGGCATCCTCGCCGCCGTCGCCGGCATTCCCGACGACAAGCTCCAGACACTGGTGGCCAACCTCGGCGGTCACGACCTGCCGAAGCTGATCGAGGTGCTCAACGAGGCCGACGCAGCGAGCAACGCCCCGAGCGTGATCTTCGCCTACACCGTCAAGGGCTGGGGCCTGCCCATCGCCGGCGACCCGCTCAACCACTCGCAACTGCTCACCAACGACCAGATGGAGCAGCTCCGCAGCGGCTTCGGCTTCGACGACGAGACCCAGTGGGACCTGATCCCGGCCGATTCTCCCGCCGGCAAGACCGTCGCTGCCGCGGCGGAGCGGCTCCGGCAGGAACCCGTCGATCGGACGCTCGACGCATCGCACATGCCGGCGTCGCTCGAAGGGCGCCACCCGGCGCGGACCTCGACGCAGGAATCGTTCGGCCGCGCGCTGCTCCGCCTCGGCGAGATTCCCGAAATCGGGAACCGGATCGTGACGATGTCGCCCGACGTCGCCACCAGCACCCACCTCGCCGGCTGGATCAACAAGGCCGGCGTCTTCTCGCGCCGCACCGAGCAGGATTTTGAGGGCGGCAAGCGGATGTTGCGCTGGCAGCCATCGCCCGCGGGGCAGCACATCGAGCTCGGCATCTCCGAGATGAACCTGTTCATGGCGCTGGGCCAGTTCGGCGTCGCCGGCGACCTCAGCGGGCAACCCCTGGTGCCGATCGGCACGGTGTACGACCCGTTCGTCTGCCGTGGCCTCGACGCGCTCATCTATGGGCTCTACATCGACGCCCGCTTCATCTTTGCCGGCACCCCGGCGGGTGTGTCGCTGAGCCCCGAGGGCGGCGCGCACCAGAGCACGGTCACGCCGTCGCTCGGCGTCGAGCTGCCGGGCCTGAACTACTACGAGCCCGCCTTCGGCCAGGAGGTCGACTGGATCCTGCTCGACGCCATCCGCCTGGTCGCCGATCGCGAGCATGGTCGCTCCAGTTACCTTCGCCTTTCCACCAAGGGTCTCGATCAGACGCTGCTGGCGGAGCCGATGGAGCGCCTGGGCGAGGATCTGCTGCATCAGCAGGTGCTGGACGGTGGGTACCGGCTGATCGACCGCACGATCGACACGCCGGACCTGCCCGATCGCGATGTCGTCCACATCGCCACCGGCGGCATCATGGTGCCGGAGGCGGTCGAGGCGGCGCGGCGGTTGCAGGATGAAGGCGTCGCGGTCAACGTCATCAACGTCACCAGCGCCCAGCGGCTCTTCGACACGCTGACGGCGTCGCGCAAGGCCCTGCTGAAGGATGCGTGGGGGCGGCCGGATTACGGTCACCTCGCGACGCTCTTCCCGGCGGGCGAGCGGCGCGCGCCGATCGTCACGGTGCAGGACGGCGCATCACACTCGCTGGCGTTCCTCGGGTCGATCTGGGGGTCGCCGGTGGTGCCGCTGGGGGTCGACGAGTTCGGCCAGTCCGGCGCCCGGCAGGACGTCTACCACAAGGTGGGGATCGACGCCGACCGCATCTTCAACGCCGGCCTGCTCGCTCTCGACCTGATCGAGGGATAGCCTGGATCCGACATTCACCACTACCCTCGTACGGGCGGGGACAAGCCCACCCGTACGAGGGTGCAGTTCCCGAATTGCGTATCAGACCGCGCGGCGGGAGATGGCCGACGAGGCCGCCGTGCTGCCCGGTCGCGTCTCCGACGCGCGCGGCGGGAACTCATGCAGGATGTTCTGCCCCTTGTAGGCATCCTTGATCATCAGCCGCAGCAACGCCACGAACTCGTCGTCCCCGCGCGAGCGGGAGAGCCATATCCGCCGGTCGCGCGCGCCAGCGACGCCCTGCAGCCGCACCCCGCCGGGCGCCCGCGAGACGCCGGCGAATTCGGTCCAGCGCCGGAACCGGGTCCACCCCATGCG
>JAEVYR010000200.1 GCA_023392645.1 Chloroflexota bacterium
ACTTCCCCTCCGGCGTCGAGGGCGTGCCCGACGCCTACCTCGCGCCGCCCGAGCCGTTCCAGGCGTACGACGGCGTGCCGGGCAACGGCGGCACCGTGCGCACCTTCACGATCTCCTACAACCCGCCGCCGCCCCCGCGCGACGAGAACCAGTACTGGCAGGAGCTGGAGAAGCGCCTCGGCGTGACGTGGGAGCCGATCATCACCCCGCAGCCGGATTACGGCGCGCGCTCGGCGACACTGATCGCTTCCGGCGACCTGCCCGACATCTACTACATCAACCCCGGCCAGGGCGCCGAGCAACAAAACCAGGCGATGTTGCAGGGCGCGTTCCAGGACCTGACGCCGTACCTGACCGGCGACGCGCTGCAGCAGTTCCCGAACCTCGCCACGATCCCCGAATTCATGTGGAACAACGCGAGGTTCCAGGGCAAGATCCTCGGCGTGCCACGACCCGGCTCCCGCAGCGGCAACGTCCCGTTCTACCGCGGCGACTGGCTCGAGAACCTCGGGCTGGCCGAGCCGGCGAACATGGACGAGATGTCGGCGCTGCTCGCCGCGATGACTAACGATGACCCGGACGGCAACGGCAAGCCAGACACCTGGGGTCAGGGTCGCTACCAGGGCGGCTGGGAGGCCTTCGACAACCAGCTCATCCACCGCATGTTCAAGGTGCCCAACAGCTGGCGGCTGAACGACGACGGTACCCTCACGCACGAAGCCGAAACCGACGAGTACCGGCAGGCGCTGGAAACGCTCGCCAAGCTCTATGCCGACGGAACCTTCCATCCCGACGCCAGCGGGATGACCTTCTCCGATGCGCAAAACGCCTACATCGCCGGCGAGACCGGCTTCCACTGCGAGGGCTTCGGCTCGTTTTACGGCGTCGGCAACGTCACCTACCGCATGCAGGAACTCAACCCGGACGCCTTCACGACCCCGTACATTCCGAAGGCGGCCGACGGCAGCGGGCTGGGTGTCGTCAACAACAACATCGGCTTCTTCGGCATGAACGCGATCCCGTCGGCGATCCAGGACGAGGAGCGCGTGCTGGAGCTGCTGCGCATCCTCGACTACCTCGCCGCGCCGTTCGGCAGCGAGGAGGAGATCTTCCTCAACAACGGCATCGAGGGCGTGCACCACGACGTGAACGAGAACGGCTTCCGCATCACCAACGACCTGTTCCGCACCGAGAAGAGCGACCTGATCTACCAGATGATCGGCCTGAACGTCTACTTCTTCCCGGATGAGCCGGAGACGGCGCTGAAGGTGCAGGACGTGGCGAAGCAGGCGGCCGAGATCGGTCAGGACAACCCGACGTGGGGCATCTACGCAGAGTCGGCCGCCCAGAACGGCCCGGTGCTCGACCAGCTCGCGACCGACACGACGCTGGCGATCATCACGGGGCGCGAATCGCTCGACAAGCTCGACAGCGCGATGGATGAGTGGCGTTCGCGCGGCGGCGACCAGATGCGCCAGGAGTACGAGGAGGCGCTCCAGCAGCAGGGCTGAGCGGCCAAATCCGGGCATCCAAAGGGAGCGGCGACTTGGCGGCGCATCCAGCGTCATGTCAGACGGCGACGCAGCCGCCAATGTCGCCTTCGTTCGCCAGCGAATTCCAGGCGACATTCGGGTACGCGCTCGATTACGAGTCTGGTCGCCACTCGAACACCTGGACCGATGTGCCGGGTCGCACCTCGATCTCCTGCGCCGGCGCGAACCCTTCGCCGACGTAGTACGCCACCAGGCGGCGATCTCCACCCGACCAGCAGTCAACGCGCAACAGGCCGATTCCCTCGGCGACGACGCGCTCCCGTGCCAGCTCGATCAACCGGTGGCCGATCTTCTCTCCGCGGTGCCGCGGCGAGGCGATGAGCAGCTTCAGGTACCGCTCCGGCTCGTCGATCGCCGGCACGTATGGCATGGGGTGATCCGTCACCACGCTTGCGCCGACAACCTCACCATCGGCTTCGGCGATGGTCACCTCGCCGCTCGCGAGCAGATCGCGCACGAAGCCGGTCTTCGTCGAGCTTTCCGACCACGGCTCGCTGCCCCACTGCGCCGACCGACCGCGTTCGGCCAGCCACGCCACGTTGGCGTCGAACAGCGCCAGCACGGCCTCCGCGTCCGCAATCGACCCTGTCCTGAAATGCAACACTGCATGTGCCCCCTTGGTCAGTCGGCCTCTCGGGGAACCGCCCCGTGGCGCCCGGCGTCAGGTGCTGGCGCGCGCTCCCCCGCTCCATCGGTCGATCGGGTCCAGCGGCCAGATCGGTCGGGTGAGATGATCGAAGGTGAAGCGGGAGAGATCGACGTCGCCGAGACCGGGCGTCTTGACGTGGATGGCGTGCTTCGCGATCGGCCCGAACCCGCCGCGCCACCGCACCGCCGCCTTGACGACGATGATGTGCTGCCGCAACGGATCGATCCCGACCGATTTGAGCTGCTGCTGGTCACCCGGGGCGATCTTGCGGCTGTTCAGCACCAGCGTGACGCCGTCGACCTCGACCACCGCCGTCGGGCCCGGCTCGGCCGGCACGCCGGCGTTCTCCGGGCCCTCATGCACCCAGTGGCCGTCCGACAGCAGCCGCACCTGCCCCGTGATCGGCACCGGCGCGCCGTGGCGATCGTCGGCCTTGCCGCCCACCGTCGTTTCGACCGTGCCGCCGACGCCCGCCGCGAAGGCCGCCCGCACCGCCTCTTCATCGGCGATCACCATCACCGCGCCGGTCGCGCCTTGCCGCAGCAGCTCCGCCAGCAGCACGGTGCCGTCGCCGGGCGTGCCGCCGCCGATGTTGTCGCCGACATCGACGAGCATCACCGGCCCCTCGGGATACGCGATCGCCTCCGCGACGGCGTCGGCCGGCTCGACATTCTCGACCCGCATCTCGTCCCGGAGCTCCCAGGCGAGCGTGGCGAGCTCGTCCGCCAGCGCCGCGGCGGCATCGGCGTCTCCGTCGGTGGTCACCAGCAAGCCCATTCCGGTCGCGGGCGCGTCGGCATAGGGGAACCCACCGGAAACGGTGACGGAAAGGGCGCGACCATCGGCTTCCATCGCGAAGGCCCGGTCGAAGATGGCGCGGAACGGTCGCTCCGAGGTGAACATCGCCTGCGGCACCGGCAGCAGCGGCGGCTTCGCCAGCGCCATCGTCGGCACGATCTCGCCGGAGATCGTCCGCACCAGCAGCCGCACCGCCTCCTGCGCGCGCTCGTTGAGATCAATGTGCGGATAGGTGTCGTAGCCGACGACGATCGTCGCCGCCTCGACCAGCGCCGGGCCGATGTTGGCGTGGAGGTCGAGCGTGACCGCGATCGGCATCTCGGGACCGACCAGCGTGCGCACGCGCCGGGCGATCTCGGCATCCGCCTCCGGCACGCCCTCGGCGACCATCGCGCCGTGGAGGTTGAGCACGATGCCGTCGGCCGGCAGCGCCGCCTCGATGTCGCGCAGCAGCCTGCCGACCATCTCGTCGAACAGCTCGGCGCTGACCGCCGCGGTCGATGTCGCGCCGGCATGCCAGGTGTGCGTCAGTCGCACCCCGAGCGCGTCGGTGGCATCGACCACGCCGCCGAGCGAGTGGTTCGCGCCGGCGTAGGCGCGGCACGCCTCGCCCTCGATCGTCGTGAAGATCGACATCGGCGACGGCTCCGCCGAGAAGGTGTGCGTCTCGTGCATGATGCCGCCGGAAATCAGGTGAACCATCCGCTACCTCGCTATCCGGTTTCTGCCGGGTCGAATCCGGGCCACCGGCCCCCGACTCGCAATGTCACCGCCTCTGCCGCGCGGCGGAGCGCTGCCTGGATCGTGCCCGGCTCGTATCGCTCCATCCGACCGGAGGGCCCGGACAGGCTGATCGCGGCGATGACATCGCCCTCGGGCCCGAACACCGGCGCCCCGAAGCAGGTCGCCGCGGTCTCGTTTTCCCCCTCTTCGGCCGAGATGCCGCCCGCGCGCACGTCGTCGAGCAATTGCCGCAGCCGCGCCGGGTCGACGATCGTGCGCGGCGTGCGCGCCTCCAGCGGTCCGGCCAGCAGCCGCTCCCGCTCGCGCTCGGGCAGGAACGCGATGATCGCGCGACCGAGCGCGGTCGTGTGCAGGAGATCGCGGGCCCCGATGCGCGCCGCCATGCGCAGGTCGTGCGGGCTCTCGATGATGTCGATGTAGAGCAGTGCGTCGCCCTCCATCACACCGAGGTTGGCGGTTTCCTCGAACGTCGCGTTGAGCCATTGCAGGTGCGGCCGCGCCAGTTGCACCAGCCGCGTGCGGTCGCCACCACGCAGCACCAGCGCGAACAGCGCCGGCCCGAGCGTGTACTTCGCGGCGGCGTCCTTGCTGGCGTAACCGCGCCCTTCGAGGTTGAGCAGGATGCGCCAGGTGGCCGATTTGGTCGCCCCGACCGCGCGCGCGAGGTCGGAGACGCCGATCGGCTCGGCCGCGGCGGCGAGCGCCTCGATCACATCGAGCGTGCGATCGAGCACCGCGATGCGGTAGTCGTGTCCCCCGCTGTCGGTCATCCGCCCCTCCCCTACGCCCGAATCTTGGCGGCGGCCGCGTCGAAGATGCCCAGCGCCTCGTCGAGCACCTCGTCGGTGTGCGCCATCGAGATCCCGGCGTGGCCCGGCGCCCCAGCGCGCGTGTACGGGTGGATGTAGAGCCCGCGCTCGATGCAGGCGAGGTTGAAGGCGGCATTCATGGCGTGATCGTGGTTGGCGAGCTGGGCGACGGTGGTGACCGGCTCGCGACGCCCAAAATAGATCCCGAAGCGCCCGCCCCGGCCCTGCACCCGCACCGGCAGCTCGTGCCGATCGAAGACCTCCTGGAGCGCGGTGTAGAACCGCTCGGCGCGCGCGTGCAGCGTGTCGTAGAGGCCGGGCTGGCTCAGCTCCTCCAGCGTCGCCAGCGCGGCCAGCACGCTCAGCAGGTGTCCCGAATACGTGCCGCTGTGCGCGACGGTGCCGGTCGGCACCACCTGCTCCATCAGGTCGCGGCGACCCGACAGCGACGAGAGCGGCAGGCCGTTCGCCAGCGCCTTGGCGTGGGTGGTGAGATCGGGCGTGATGCCGGTCTCCGCCTGGACGCCGCCGAGCGCGGTGCGGAACCCGGAGAGCACCTCGTCGAAGATCAGCACGATGCCGTGGCGCGCGGTCTCCTCGCGCAGCAGCTCGAGAAAGCCGGGCTGGGGCGGGATGTAACCGGCGTTGAGGTGGATCGGCTCGCAGATCACGGCGGCGAGCTCGTCGCCATGCGCCGCCATTGCCTCGCGGAAGCCGTCGGCGTCGTTCCAGGCGACCATCACGACATCGTCGCCGCCGTCCGCCGGCACACCGCCGGAGCTGGGCGCGATGTTGCCGTCACCATCGCGCCGGTAGAGCCACTG
Source organism: Chloroflexota bacterium (assembly GCA_023392645.1). Taxonomy (GTDB): domain Bacteria; phylum Chloroflexota; class Chloroflexia; order Thermomicrobiales; family UBA6265; genus JACCVC01. The sequence continues at coordinate 5,378 of JAEVYR010000200.1, forward strand.
CTCGGCCAGCCCGTGGAAGTGGCCGTCGAACTTGAGGTACTTCTGGCGTCCGGTCGCGGCTCGGGCGATCCGCAGCCCCAGCACGGTCACCTCGGTGCCGACCGTGGCGAACCGCACCAGCTCGGCGGCGGGGACGATCTCGACCATGCGTGCCGCCAGCTCTTCGTGATAGGGCGTTTCGGCCGCGGCGATGATCCCGGCCGAGACGCCCCGGGTGACGGCCTCGCGCACGGCGGGGTGGTCGTGCCCGAGCATGGAGGCACCGTTGGACATGTTGAAATCGAGGTAGCGTTTGCCGTCGAGATCGAAGATCGCCGGGCCGCTGCCCTTGCTGAGGTAGAGCGGGCGCCCAAGGTAGGGGTTCATGCGCATCGAGGCGGACACCCCGCCCGCCATCACCTTGCCGGCCTGCTCGAAGAGGTGGTCGGCGGACGGTTGGACACGTGTGCTCATCGCTGGCTCCGTTGAAAGTATCAGTCCCTGATACATCCGATCAATCCGTGATACACACACGATACCACCGCCGCCTCGCCTGTCAATGCGAAAGCGGCCGGGCTCCCGCTCGGGAGCCCGGCCCCGGCG
>JAEVYR010000215.1 GCA_023392645.1 Chloroflexota bacterium
GCATCAGGAAGACGAGCACGTAGGCGAAGGCGACGCCGGTGGTGATCGTCAGCAGGGTGGCGGAGTTGTACAGCGTCGTCAGGTACTGCGACGACGCGCCGCGGTGCGTTTCCCAGAGCCCGTGCGAAAGAATGATCCATCCGATCAGAATCCCCATCGCGACAACCATCAGCAGAATCAACCGCCAAATCTCGTAGATGTTGCCGAGCTTCCAGAGCGTCGAGAAGATCAGCCCGTACCCGCCCGTGGCGAAGGCCGTGGCGATCGTCGTCTTGAAGCTCGGGAAGAGCGCCCAAGGTCGATTGGCGTAGACCATGCCCGCCAGCAGGCGCAGCTGGCCCGCCAGGCGCGGTGCGACGTAGCGGATGTCGACGCCTCGCTCGTCGTGCGTCGGATTGACCTCCTTCGCGATGTGCGCGCTGATCTTTGGCTTCTCACGCTGCTTCCGTCCCACGCTGGGCTCGTCTGTGGCTGGGGCTGCGGTTTCGCGCCAGCGCATCTCGTCCACCAGCTCGATGAGCATCGCCCGCACGCGGTGCCGGAGATGGATGACCCCGAGGGGCGGGACCGAGATCCAGGCAAGGCCGCGCTCAACGCTGGCTTCGGCGACGACGATCGCGTGGTCGTGCACGGGCAGGTCGGTGATGGCGATGGCAACGTCCCAGCCATGCTCCGCCCGCCAGTTTTCGACCTCGTCGAGCAGGCGGGGCGTCTCGATGTTGCTGCCCGTGAGCGGGTCTGCGACGACCTTGATCTCCCACGTGGCGTCGTCGTCGACGGTCTCGGCCAGCAGGTTGGGCAGGCTGCCGCAGATGTCGCGCGTCAAGCGCTCGCACTCGCCCGGGCTCGGCACGAGGCCGACGGTGAGCACGCCCGGCGCGTCGGAGGCGTCGAGCTGATCAATATCGGAGGCGCGGTAGTTCTGGGCCTGCGTGTCGGACATCGCGTCGCTTTCCGGAGATGGGCGGGCAGCGCGACGGGTGCGCCGCTGCCGACTCCGGCCGCAAGTGGAGTGCCGACGGCGCTAGGTCCGGCGCTGGCGAGGATCGAGGGCGTCGCGTAGCCCGTCGCCGAGCAGGTTGCAGCCGAGCACGACGACCGTGATGGCGATGCCGGGGTACATCATCAGCTGGGGCGCGTTGAGGAAGAACAGCCGCCCGTCGCTGAGCATCGTGCCCCACTCCGGCGTGGGTGGCTGGGCGCCGAGGCCGAGGAAGCTCAGCCCCGAGATCGCCAGCATCAGCGAGCCGAGCTCCAGCGTCGCGAGCACGATCACGGAGGGGACCACATTCGGCAGGATGTGGCGGAAGATCATCCGATTCCTGCCGCAGCCGCAGCAGTGAGCGGAGAGCACGTAATCGTTCTGAGTCACCTTCAGCGTCAGGCCACGTACCACACGAGCGTAGTCGACCCACCACACGGCGACCATGCCGATCAGCACGTTGGTCAGGCTCGGCCCCATCATGCCGACGATTGCCAGCGCCAGGATGATGCTCGGAAACGCCAGCAGGACATCGACGAGCCGCATCAGCAGGTCGTCGATAAGTCCGCCGAAGTAGCCGGCGAGAATGCCGACCGTCAGGCCGAGCACGACGATGCCGGTGGCGGCCAGCGCCGCCGCGCCGAGCGACCAGCGCGCGCCATACACGATGCGGCTGAACAGGTCCCGGCCGAGGTTGTCGGTGCCCAGCCAGTGGTCGGCCGAGGGGCCGGCGAGGTTGGCCAGCGGATCGAGCGCGGTCGGGTCGTGCGTCGCGATCAGCGGCGCGAAGATCGCGCCGATCGTGACAATGCCGAGGATGACGAGCCCCGCCAGCGACGAGCGGTCGCGCAGCACCGCCCGCAACGCGTCGAATCGCTTCGGACGCCACGTGCGCTCCAGGGGTCGGGCAGTGGTTCGTTCGACGGTCGCGCCGAGGGTGGGCGAGGTGGTCGTCTGAGCCATGGCGTCAGCGGTCCGCGAGGCGAATGCGCGGGTCGATCAGGCCGTAGCCGAGGTCGACCAGCAGGTTGATCAGGAGAAAGGCGGTGCCCATGAAAATCACGAACCCCTGGATCATCGGGTAATCACGGTCAAAGATCGCGTCGACGACCAGCTTGCCGATCCCCGGCCAGGCGAAAATCGTCTCGACGATCACCGCGCCGCCGAGCATGCCGGCGAGCCGCATGCCGAGCACCGTCGAGATCGGGATCAACGTGTTTCGCAGCGCGTGGCGCACCATCACGCTGCTGCCGCGCAGCCCCTTCGCCCTGGCGGTTCGGACGTAGTCCTGGTTGAGTGTTTCCAGCATCTCGGCGCGGGTCAGGCGCATCAGGCTGGCGCTGCCGCCGATGCCAAGGGTGAGCGCCGGCATGATCGCGTGCTTCCACGTTTCGCTGCCCGCCACCGGCAGCCAGCCGAGCCGCACCGAAAGCAGCAGGATCAGCAGGTAGGCGACCCAGTAGGACGGCATCGACGCGCCTACCAGCGCGAGCACGCGGCTGAGGTGCTCGAGCGGGCCGCGCTGGTGGACGGCGGCGAGGATGCCGAGCGGGATCGCGAGGAGAATCGCGAGCAGCAACCCACCGCCGGCGATCTGGAGCGTGGTCGGAAACCTGTCGGCCAGCGACGCCAGCACCGGAGTGCCGGTGCGATAGGACGTGCCGAGGTCGCCGGTGACGGCGTCGCCCAGCCACCGCGCGTAGCGGATCGGGGCGGGATCGTCCAGCCCCATCTGCTCGCGCGCGGCGGTGGTTTCCTCCGCGGTCGGCTGGCGGCCGAGCTCGCGCTGCAGCGCCAGCCGGGCGGGATCGCCCGGCGTCAGGCTCGCGAGCGTGAACGCGACGAGGGAGATCCCGATCCAGACCGGGACGAGATAGAGCAGGCGGCGGGCGACGAAGCGAAGCATGTGGCGTTACTCGCTCGCCTCCAGCGAGGTCCAGCGCTGGTTGACGCCGGAGGCATGCTGGTCGAACGCCGCGATCGCGCTCGACGCGCCGTTGAGTCGGTAGAAGCCGCAGAGCGGCACCACCACGCGCGCCTCGTTGATCACGACGTTCATCGCCTTCGCGGCGGCCTCCTGGACCTCGGCCATTTCGACCGCCTCGCGGGCGATCGTGATCTGCTCGTCGAACGCCGCGCCCGGCGCGAACGCGCGACCGTACATTGTCGCCTCGGGATCACCGTCCTCCGGCGGGGTGGTGAAGAGCAGGTCGGGCAGGAAGGCGGGATTGCCGTCGTTCTGGCTGCCGGCTTCGAGCCAGAGATCCCCCTCGCCGAGGGCAAGGCGCTGCTCGTAGGTGGCGGTGTCGGGCGTCTGGACGATTTCGACGTCGATGCCCACCGCCTTGAGCTGCGCCTGGATCACCTCCGGCACGGAGCCATGGTCGGCGGCGGTGCCGTACCCGTTGATCAGGGTCAGCTTGAGCGCGCGGCCGTCCTTTTCGCGGATGCCGCCGTCGCCTTCGACCCAGCCCGCCGCCTCCAGCGCCGCCCTGGCGGCCTCCGGGTCGGTTTGCGGCGCGTCGACGAGATCTGCGAAGTCGCCGAGGATCGCCGGCGGGATCATCGTCGTGCCCGGCTCGGCGTTGCCCTGCCAGGCGTTGTCGATGATTTGCTGTCGGTCGATCGCGGTCGAGACCGCCTCGCGGACGGCCGGATCCTGACCGAGATCGTAAGGTTCCGCCCCGTGGATCTGGATGTACATCGCCTCGTAGGCGCCGACCGGGCCGGTGATCAGCTTTGCCCCGGCGGCCTCGACCTGGCTCGCCGACTGGCGTGGCACGTCGGTGATCATGTCGACGTCGCCGGCCTGCAGCGCGAGCAGGCGCGCCGTCGGATCCGGGTAGAACCGGAAGGTGATTTCGCTGACGCCCGGCGCCTCGCCCCAGTAGTTGGGGTTCGCGGCGACGGTGTAGTGGTCGCCCTGGACGTACTCGACTTCCAGGAACGGGCCGGTGCCGTTGCGCGCTTCGGCCGGGTTGAGCCCGACCGGCAGGATCGAGTCGTTCGGGTGCCCGACCTGCTGCATGAAGCGCCGGTTGGTGTACGACGGCGTGATCTCGACGGTGTGATCATCGACGATCACGGTCGAATCCTCGGCGACGCCGAGCACGCCGCCGCCGTTGCTGGCGATGCGGTCCATCGTGTACTTGACGGCTTCGGCGGTGAACGGGGTGCCGTCGTGGAAGGTGACGTCCTGCCGCAGGGCGATGCGCCAGGTGTTCGGCTCGACGAGCTCCCATGACTCGGCCAGCATCGGCTCGATCTGGTAGTCAGGCGTGAGGTAGACGAGAGATTCGAAGATGTTGGTGTTGAGCGGATAGAAGCCGACGTTGGCGCGTTCATCGACGCGATAGCCGTCTTCAGAAACGCCGATGCGGACCGCGCCGCCGGTCTGGGCGGCGACTTCGCGCAGCATCGCCAGCGAAATGCTGGCCGAGCCGGTCGAGAGCACAAAGGTTCGCCGATTGAATCGTCGAGACATCTGGTTCTCCTTCGGATGTCCTGGCGGTTCGCCGGCAACCAGGCGTGCCGGCTCTCGAATTGACCGCATGGGTACGTCGGAGGTCATGCTACCACATACCGTGTGGGGGTATATAGCCCCGCCTCGTCGTACCGCGAATATGATGCGATGGAAGCGCAGGCACCAACCACACGCCACCGGGGTATTTTGGCTCGGGGATCGGGCAACGATGCGGTGATTCGGTGGGCCCGCCCCGAGCTGCCCTGAGCGCGAGCGGAGCCCGCGTCGAATGGGGGGCGGGCAGTCGTTCGTAACTGCCAACCTTCGGTTCCTGAATTCAGGTAACGTTGTCATTTCGACCGGAGTGTCGCTGTGCGACACGCAGCGGAGAAATCTCTGCCGTTCCGTGATGCAGCGGCCGAGCGCAAGAGATTTCTCGACACGGCCCTGCGGGCCGGCTCGAAATGACATCGGACGGTGGTGACAAGCGTCGGGCGTTGGCACCATCGTACGAGCCGGCCCACGGTGGGTCGGGCCCACCGGGATCCACCGGGATGATGTCGGTCTCGGCCCGGTTACGCCCGGCGCAGCAGCGGCAGGCGGTCGCCCCATTGATCGACCAGGCCTGCCATCTCCTCGTCACCGCCGGGGAGGTTCATCGTCGGGATCAGCGGCGGCCGGATACCGCGCTCCTGGAGCTTCGCCGCCGTTTCGACGACCACAGCGTTGATGATCGCCAGGCCGACGACCGAAGATGCGCCGCCGGCAGGTGTCTCCACGCCCGGAATGCGCACGAGCGCGTCGCCACGCGGCACGCGGGTGTCGATCGTCAGCTCGGCGACCTCCGCCAGTCGCTTGCCGCTCTCGTGGCGCGACGGGGCGTCGCGGTAGTGCTGGTCGGAGGTGATCGCGATCGTCTTCGCGCCGCGCGCCCGGCTCTCCAGCACGACCTCGATCGGCACCGGGTTGACGCCGGAGTTGCTGGCGACGATGACCACCTCGCCCTCGCGGATGTCGTGCGAGCCGACGACAACCCTGCCGTAGCCCGGCGTTCGCTCAAGCAGGGTGGCGTTGACCGAACCGAACAGGGTGAGGTTGGCATCCAGCATCGGGTTGAGCGGCAGCAGGCTGCCGGAGCGGTGAAAGACCTCCTCGGCCACCATGTGCGAGTGGCCGCTGCCGAAGAGGTGCACGACGCCGCAGATCGACAGGACGCTGATCACCGTGAGGAAGCCGCTCTTCTGCGAGCGCACGTGGCGAGCGGCGACGAAGGAGGTGAAGCGCTTCCCCTCGAGCCGGTCGAGGACGTAGGGGAGGAGGAGCGCGAGCAGGACGATGA
>JAEVYR010000272.1 GCA_023392645.1 Chloroflexota bacterium
GGCGTGCAGCGCGCCGGATCCAGTCCGCTCATTGATCGCATCGCCCACGTGCTCGCCGGCCGGCGGATGCTCGTCGTGCTTGACAACTTCGAACATGTCGCCGCCGCCGCCACAACCGTAGCCCGGCTCGTTGCCGCGAGTGCCAGAACGCGATTCCTGGTGACCAGTCGCACCCCGCTCCGGGTTCGCGGCGAGCACGTGTTCGTGGTTCCGCCGTTGGCCCTGCCGCCGTCCGCCATGACCTTGCCGGAGCTGCGAGCCGATCCCGCCGTGCGGCTGTTCGCAGAGCGTGCCGGCGCGGTCACTACCGGCTTCGTTCTCACTGAGGCGAACGCGGGAACCGTCGCGGAGATTTGCCGGCGGCTCGGCGGCCTGCCGCTGGCGATCGAGCTCGCCGCGTCCCGCATTCCGCTGCTCCCGCCGAATGCGCTGCTGGCGCGACTCGAACGCAGCCTCGACGTGCTGTCGCGCGGCGCGCGCGACCAGCCGGAGCGCCAGCGAGACATGCGTGCGACGATTGCCTGGAGCTACGACCTGCTGCCGGCCGGCCAGCGAAAGACCTTTCGCTGGCTCTCCCTCTTCGCTGCCGGGTGCTCCCTGGAGACGGCGGAGGCGTTGGCCGCGCACGCCCACGCTGGTGAAGCCTCCGTGGAGCCGCTCGACATCCTCGCGGCTTTGATCGACACCAGCCTGGTGTCACGAGAGACCGATACCGATGGGACGCCGCGGCTGACGATGCTGGAGACGATTCGCCAGTTCGGCTTGGAGCGGCTCGCCGCCGCCACCGATCGGGACGCGGCCCGCGCCTGGTTCGCGCGCTGGTGCCTGTCGTTCGCCGAACGAGCCGACGCGGCGTTCGTGGGGCACGATCCGGTCGCGTGGCCGAACCGGCTGCTGCGCGAGCGGGACAACTTCCGGGCCGGCCTGGCCATCCTCGATGCGCGGGGAGATATGCAGACCGCGCTTCGCCTGGCGACGGCGTTGACGCCGCTCTGGACCGCGCTCGGCAACGAGCGCGAGGGGCATCGGTGGCTGACCGGCCTGCTCGCGCAATCCGATGATGTCGCGGTCGATGCGCGGGTGCGGGCCGTCGTACTGGCCGCCCGCCTCGCCAATTCACTCGGTGATCTCGATGAGGCGGCGGCGTTGGCGCGGTCGGGATTGGAACTGGCGGAAGCGTCCGAGGATGCGCCGGGCGTGGCCGATGCCGACACCGTGCTGGGGAACATCGCGCGCGGGCTCGGCGACAGCCATGAGGCGCGGGCCCGCTACGAGCAGGCGCTGTCCCGCTATCGCCCGCTCGGGGATCGGTACAGCATTGGCTACACCCTCATCCAGCTCGGCAAGCTCGGTGACCTCGGCACCGTCGGACAGCCCGGCGATGCCGCTGATCTCGCCCGCGCGGTGGCGGCGTGCGAGGAGGCGCTGGCGATCTACCGCGCGCTCGACAACAGTTGGGGCACCGCCCGGGCGCTGCATCAGCTCGGGTATCTGGCCTACAAGTCTGGCGAATCCGCTCGCGCCGCTTCGCTGTCCAGCGAGGCGCTCGAGATGTTCTGGCGACACGGCAACCTCACCGAGGCGGCGAACCCGATCGAGGATTTGGCCGATGTTGCCGGCGCGACCGGTTACCCGGCCGTCGCGGCACGCTTCTACGGGCTGGCGGAGGAGGTTCGCGAGCGCCTGGGTGTGCCGATGTGGCCCTCGTACCGCGATGAGTACGATCGAGAGGTGTCGATCGCGAGGAGGGCGCTCGATGAGGAGGTGTTCGCCCGGGAGTGGCAGGCAGGCCGAACACTCGCGATGGAGGACGCGGTTGCCGAGGCGCTGACGCTTGCGGCCGACCTTGCGGGCCACGAGCGATGGCCGCGTGGTGTCGCAGAGGGAATAGCGCCAAGCGCCGGCCACCACCTCACAAGTCGTGAGCTGGACGTGCTGCGGCTGCTCGCCGCCGGACAGACGAACCAGGCAATTGCCGATGGACTCTTCATCAGCGTGGCCACGGTGAAGGGACATGTCCGATCGATCATGGAGAAGCTCGATCTCCGCTCACGCACCGCCGTTGCCGCCTGGGCGCACCGCAACGGCCTGACCTGAGCCGGGGTGCGCCTGAGCTCGAATTCGGATATCCGGTGAGCGCCTGCCTGCATCGCACGCGCCTGCCGCTGGCTCGACGTGCCGTTCACATGATTCTGCGCGGCAGTACATCGACCGACGTGGTTCGACGCTTGACCTTGCCCCTGGGGGAAGCCGTACGTTGGTTCCAGCCGGGCGAAGGGCGCCCAGCACGGAGGCGCCATGAAGGACGACGAGACGACGACGCGCGCTGATAGCGATGCACGGGTGGCGGATCCGCACCTGACCATCGGCGAGTTCGCGCGCCGTTCGATGCTCTCACCCAAGGCGCTCCGTCTCTACGACCGGCAGGGCTTGCTCGTGCCGGCGGAGGTCGATCCCGACAGCCGGTATCGCCGGTATCGTGAAAGTCAGCTCGCCGACGCCCGCCTGATCGCGCGCCTGCGAAGGCTGGACATGCCGCTCGCCGTCGTGGCGGAGGTGATGGCAGCCTCGCCCGACCGCCGGAGCGACCTGCTGGTCGCCTGGTGGGATGCCATGGAGCGGCGGATGGCGGGGAAGCGCGAGCTTCTCGTGCACCTGCTGATCGCGATGTCGGGCAAGGAGAGTAACTTCGATATGTACAACATCGAGGAGCGTGATGTCGCCGAGCAGGTGGTGCTCACCGAGCAGCGACACACGACGGTTCACGGGCTGACCGACTGGTTCGACGAGTGCATGCCGCGCCTGCACGGGCTTGCCGCGCGCGCTGGCGGCATCGCCGGGCCGGCGTTCATCATCTTCCACGGCGAGGTGAATGAGGAGAGCGACGGACCGGTCGAGGTCTGCGTACCCATCGCGCCGGATCATCGCTGCGCGGCGGACGGATCGACGCGGGTCGAGCCGGCGCATCGGGAAGCGTTTGCGCGCATCCGCAAGTCCCAGGTCGAGTTTCCGCAGATTCTCGACGCCTACGAGGCGGTCGAGCAGTGGACGGCGAAGAACAATCGCGGGATCGCCGGTGCGCCGCGTGAGGTCTACTTCGCCGACTTCATGAACGCAGGTCCCGGTGACGAGGTCTGCGATATCGCGTTCCCGATCACCTAGTCGCAGGGGAGGGGGCCATCCCCTCCCGCTGATGTCTCGCCAAAGGAAGTCGTCATGAGTATCCAAACCACCTGGGCCGAGCGGCTCGCCGCATCCGACGGCGTCGACATTCGGCCCGTGCCCGAGGGACGCCGTGGCATGACCCCCGGCAAGGCGATGCTCTACCCCTCCGCCCGGATGATCGACGATGCGATCCGGGAGATCCCCGAAGGCAGCACCGCCACCCCGAAGGAGCTGCGGTCCTCGCTTGCCGAACGCTACGACGCCGAATACACCTGCCCGGTTACCACCACGATGATGCTGCGGATCGTCGCCGAGGCGGCCAACGAGTCGCGCGATCTCGGCGCGCCGGCGGGCGAGCTGACACCGGTGTGGCGCGTGCTGGACCGACATGCTTCCGCCATGCGCAAGCTCACCTTCGACCCCGAATGGATCCTGGCCGAGCGCGCTCGCGAGTTCTGACGAGGACAGTTTCTGTCCTCACGGCGCCGTACCCTGAGCGTGAACCCGGCGGCATCCGGTGGCCGGACACCCGAAGGAGGCGCGAGATGGCGCAGGCGACAGGCGGACGTTCGTACGGACCCTACGGCGAGGAGCCGGTGCTGGTCGTCATCGATGTCCAGAACGGGGTGGTAGCAGACGCATGGGATCGCGACGGGGTGCTGGATCGCCTCGCGACGCTGATCGGACAGGCCCGGCAGGACGGCGTGCCCGTCGTCTACGTGCAGCACGAGTCGGACGAGCTCCAGCCCGGTACGGAGCCGTGGAAGATTCACGACCGCATCGTGCCGGCTGATGGCGAGCCGGTGGTCGCCAAGCGCTACGGCGACGCCTTCATCGAGACCACGCTGCCGGAAACGCTGGCGAAGCTCGCGGCCGGCCATCTCTACATCGCCGGCGCGCAGACGGACGCCTGCGTTCGCGAGACCACGCACCGGGCGATGGGACTGGGCTACGACGTGACGCTGGTGTCCGACTGCCACACAACGAGTGACTTCGACTGGGAGGGCGTTCAGGTCTCGGCCGAACAGCTCATCGGGCACTTCAACCTGGCGATCCGGTATTCCGAGCATCCCGGTCAACTGATCCGCGCCGTGCCGCACACCGAGATTCACTGATTTCGCGGCCAGCCTCACCATGCTACCCTGCCGCCACGACGCATTCGGCAACCGACGGAGGGCAGGGGATGGCACGACAGCTCAGTTGGGGAATCAAGACCGCGCAGCAACATACGACCTGGGACGGAATCGTCGACGTCTGGCAGGAGGCCGAGACGATCCCGATTTTCGAGCACGCCTGGCTCTACGATCACTTCGCCCCGATCAACGGCGATGTCGGCGGTCCCTGCCTCGAAGGCTGGACCGCGCTGGCCGCGCTCGCGACGCTGACCGAGCGGCTGCGTCTCGGCCTGATGGTCACCGGGAACACCTACCGCCATCCGGCGGTGCTGGCGAAGATCGCTGCGACAGTCGACGTCATTTCGAGCGGCCGGCTCGACTTCGGTATCGGCGCCGGCTGGAACGAGTACGAGCACGAGAGCCTCGGTATTCCCCTCTATACGCCGGGCGAGCGCATCCGCCGGTTCGGAGAGGCGTGCGAGGTGATCCAGCGGCTCTTCACCGAGCCGGTGGTCGATTTCGACGGCCGGTACTACCAGCTGAAGGAGGCCCGCAGCGAGCCGAAGCCGGTGCAAAAGCCGCACCCGCCCTTCGTGATCGGTGGCGGTGGCGAGAAGCTGACGCTGCGGGTGGTGGCGACCTACGCCGACATCTGGAACTACACCGGCACCTCGGTCGAGGAGTTCTCGCACAAGGCGAAGGTGCTGCGCGAGCACTGCGAGGCGATCGGGCGCGACCCGGACGAGATCGAGCTGTCGCACCAGTACCGGCTCAAGGCCGATGACTACGGCGAGGCGGTCGAGCCGCTCAAGCGCTTCATCGACGCCGGCGCGACGCACCTCGTGCTCTACCTGCCCTCGCCTCACGAAAAGGGCATGGCCACCCGTGCCGCCGAGGAGGTCGTCGCGAAAATCCAGCCGTAGCCCCGCGCCGATATGGCGTCGATAACCCCCAACCGTAGCCCCGCGCCGAGGTGCGCGGGGATCCCGGCAGATCAGGACATTGCGAGCCATCCCGTAGTGCCGCCCCTGTGGCGGCTCAACGCCACCACAAGATCCTGATGTGATCGCAGCGAAGCCGCGGCAGATGGGACGTGTTGTTCAGGGCTCGACGCGCTCGACACCCGGAAAACGCTCCATCTTCCGATCGAAGGTGGAGATCTGCGTCATACCGAGGGCTCGTGTCAGCGCGAGGTGGTAACAGTCGACGAAGGAGAGCGGTCCCTGGTGCGACCAGAACCTGAGCGCCGATTCGACCGCGTCAGCGTGCTCCACAACCAGTCCGGGCAGCGTGATGACATCGAGCATCATGGCGGCTGCATCGCTCTTTGGAACACGCTTGGTCTTCGTCAGCAGATATGCCAGCTCGATGAAAACGGATGACGGAGCGAACAACTCCATCTCGTCATGGAGAGCACGCTCGAAAAGCGCGACGACGCTCACGTAGTGGTCCGGGATATCCTTCAGCAAGAGCCGGGCGAGGATGTTCGTGTCAATCAGAATCATCATTAATGCCCGATTGCTCAGCCAATTGATCCCAGATTCGCTCGTCACGCTCTGCCGCGATTTCGGCCCAGATTTCCTCTCGATCGATCTCAACCGGCCCATTGCCGGCGTAGGCCGAGAGGGAACCTGCCAGTCGGTCGAGGAGCTCCTTCGCCTTCACCACGGAAAGCTGGCCGATCTCGTCATTGAGGATGACACGGTCGCCTTCTCGCATGGTATATTTCCGGCGGTAGGAATCGGGCATGGTAATTTGGCCCTTTGTTGTGACGCGGGTCGAGACCGACGGGAGGCGATGCTTGGATTCCTCTTCCCCCGCCGCGTAGCCCTCTTCGGCCTCCCGGAGTTCGCGCTCGTACGTCTCGCTGTGGCTTTGCTCGATGACCTCGTCCATGTCTTCGATCGTCATCACCGGCCTGTCCCGGAAGTAGTCGCGCAGGATTCCGGTCGTTTCGGGCAGCCCGGCGCGGTAGTTGTCCTGCCGAATCTTGCGCCTCCGGAACGTCCCGATTTCGAGTGCTGGATGGTCACCCGTGTCGACCCATTCGATTGTGTCGCCGGTTTCCAACTGCAAGGATTGCCGGAGCGCTGCGGGCAGCGTGAGCCGACCCTTGGTTGAAAGTGTTGTGTCGTAGTGCGGCATGCTTGGCACCTCCGGAATCGTCTGTCCTACCATTATATACATCGTAGGAAATCCAGGAGGTACATATCCCGCGAAACGAACGGACGGGGTCCGGACCACCGCCCGAACCCCGCCCTCATGGATCATTTTTGCGACTTGCTCAGTCCCCCGCCGCGGCGACGGGGACCTGGTTCTCTGCGGCCGCGCCGCCGGTGCGCAGCAGCGCGAAGTACTTCGCGTCCGGGTGGTGCACCATGATCGCTGCCGTCGACTGCTCCGGCACGAACTGCCAGCCGTCGGTGACCTCGACCCCGATCTGGCTCATGTCCAGCAGCTTGTCGACCAGCACGTGCTGCGAAAGGTCCGGGCACGACGGGTACCCCCACGAGTAGCGCTTGCCCGTCTCCTCGCCGATGCCGAGCGCCGCCCGCGAGTGCTGGTGGATCAGCTCGGCCAGCCCTTCCGCCGCCGAGACGCTCAGCCCGTGCGTGAAGTAGCTCTCCGAGTAGTCGCCCTTCGCCTGAAGCTCGTCCGTCCGTTTGGTCGCCTCGCGGCCCATCGTCACGATCTGGAACTCGACCACGTCCTTCTTGCCGCTGCCGACCGGCAGGAAGTAGTCGGACAGGCAGAGGCGCTCGCGGGCCGGTTGACGCGGGAAGGTGAAGCGCTCGATCTCGCGATCCTGGTCCTCGGGATCGTAGATGACGAGGTCGTTGTTCTCGCTGTTGCAGGGGAAGAACCCGTAGCGCACGCGCGGCTGCAGCCAGCCCAGCGCCTTCGCGCTCTCCTGCATCCGCTTCAGGCGCGGCTCGAACTCGTTCGCCAGCAGCGCGTCCCAGTCCTCACCCTTGACGCCCTTGCCGCCCCAGTGGAGGCGGTAGAGCGTCTTCATGTCCATGTGCGGCCAGACGTCGTCGAGCGTGAAGTCGGTCCACTCCCGCACGCCCCAGAACGGCGGCTCCGGCACGTCTTCGAGGTCCAGGATACGCGTCTCGCTGCGCCGGGTGTCGTCCGGATCGGCGGTGTTCAGGAACGACTCGCGCGTCGGCTTGTTCAGCGTCTTGCGAGCCCGCTCCAGCGTCTCTTCGATCAGTTGCGCCCGTGCCTCCGGCACGACGATCTTGTCCATCAGCGACAGCCCCTCGAAGGCGTCCTTGGCGTAGAACACGCCAGGATCGTAGGGAGTGTCGTCCTCGGGGAAGAGCGCGCGGTGCGCGTAGGCCGGGTTGATCGCCGCCCCGCCGATCATCACCGGGAACTGCTGCCCCTGGTGATGGAGCTCCCGCACGCAAAGCGGCATCTGCTTGCTCGTCGAGACCAGCAGCGCCGAGAGCCCGATCGCCGTCGCGTTGTGCTCGACCGCCGCCTCGATGATCCGCGTGATCGGCACCTGCTTGCCGAGATCGTGCACGGTGTAGCCGTTGTTGGTGAGGATCGTGTTGACGAGGTTCTTGCCGATGTCGTGGACATCGCCGTAAACCGTCGCCAGCACCACCGTGCCCTTGGTCGAGCCCTCCTGCTTTTCGAGGTAGTTCTCGAGCTGCGCGACCGCCTTCTTCATCGCCTCGGCCGACTGCAGCACGAACGGCAGGATCAGCTCGCCGGCGCCGAACTTGTCGCCGACCTCCTTCATCGCCGGCAGCAGCACGTTGTTCAGCACGTCGACCGCGTCGCCGCTTTCGGCCACCGCCTGGTCGATGTCCGCCTCGATCCCTTCCTTCTTGCGATGGACGATGCGGTAGTGCAGCCGCTCGCGCACGCCCATCTCCAGCATCGGATCCGGTCCGGCGGCATCCTCCTCGGTGCGGCCTTCGTAGTGCGAGATGATCCGTGCGAGCGCGTCCTCGCGCCGGTTGAGCACCAGGTCACGGGCCAGCTCGACCTCTTCCTCCGGGATCTCCGACAGAGGCAGCACGTGGGACGGGTGGATGATCGCCATCGTCAGCCCGGCCTTGATGCACTCATTGAGGAAGACGGCGTTGACGACCTTGCGTGCCGCCGGGTTGATGCCAAACGACACGTTCGAGATGCCGAGCGTGAAGTTGACCTCGGGCAGCGCCTCGTGGATCAGCCGGATCCCCTCGATCGTCTCGACCGCCGAGGGCCGGAACTCCTCGTCGCCCGTGGTGAGCGGGAAGGTGAGGGCGTCGAAGATCAGGTCGCTGGAGGGAAGCCCGTACTCTTCGGTGACGATCGTGTGGATCTTCTGCGCGACCTCGAGCTTCTTCTCGCGCGTCTTGGCCATGCCGTCTTCATCGATGGTGAGCGCGACCACCGCCGCGCCGTGCGCCATCGCCAGCGGCATCAC